>CAYWZM010000028.1:0-8420 GCA_964462355.1 uncultured Candidatus Saccharibacteria bacterium | reverse complement strand
CCGGTGAGTCTTAATACTTCATCCACATAGTCGATTCGTGGCCATGGACGACGAGCGAAATCAAACGTATGACCTCGTGTGGTAAATTCAGTTTTACCAAAAACTTTTTGTGCAATTGTTTCGTATAATTCTTCGACTAATTCCATGCCATTTTCATAATTCGCAAAAGACCAGTAGAATTCCATATTGGTAAACTCTTGCAAATGTTCAGGACTTGTTCCTTCGTTTCGATATACACGACCAATTTCAAATGTTTTATCAAACCCAGCAGCCATTAAGCGTTTTTGCCACAATTCACCCACTGATATTCTAAGAAAGACATCAATATCAAAATCATTGTGATGTGTTTTAAATGGACCTGCTTCGGCGCCTCCTGTTGTGACTTCAAGAGTTGGAGTCTCAACATCTATAAATCCTTTTTCTTTCATAAATGTGCGCACCACATCCCAAAATCGCGCTTTCAGATAAAACATTTCTCGAAGCTCTGGATTCATTAATATATCCAAATATCTTTTTCGAAATCGTTCATCAGGATCAGTGATACCATGCCACTTTTCAGGAAGCGGATCGAGAGTTTTTGTTGCAAGAACCCACGATAACACAAGCATACTTTTTTCACCACGCTGTGTTTCAAACACAGTTCCTGTCGCAGAGATAAAATCTCCAATATCGATTCCATCAACAAAAAGTCCGAAAAGGCGCTCGTCCATGTCATCCTTTTTAAATACAAGTTGAAATGTGTCAGTCCCATCAAAAAGTGGCACGAACAATATTGCACCTTGTCCACGAATCGACATCACACGACCTGCGACAGATAATTGTGATTTGCTATCAACCAGTTGTTGAAATGACTCACGTACATTTTTGAGTGAATGAGTTTTTGGAACAATCGAAGGAAAAGCTTCCATTCCAGCTTCCCGTAATAAATTCATTTTTTTGAGACGCATGTCTCGAAGTTCTTCTAGTGATGCCATATAATCAGTATAAAATATAATGTGAAAAGTTGAAAGTCAGAAAAACCGCGACGTATTATCGCGGTTTTTAAGATTATTCAATTTCGATAATCGTATAATTGAATGTTGCTTTAGGTGTTGTAAATGAGACTGTGTCACCTTTTTTGTGTCCAAACAATGCTTCTCCGAGTGGAGATTTGTGAGAAATTTTACCTGATGCTGTATCAGCTTCTTCTTGTCCAACAATTTGATATGTTTGAGTTTCTTTAGAACCTTCTTTTCTCACTTTAACAGTTGAACCAACTTCGACATTTGTACTGTGATGTTTTTTCATCACGACTGAATGCTTCAAGATGTGCTCAATTTTCGAAATTCGTTCTTCAAGCTTTCCTTGTTCTTCGCGAGCTTGATGATACTCAGCATTTTCTGAGAGATCACCGAGTGATTTTGCGTATTCAAGTGCGTCAAGAATCTCCTTTCTTTTTACTGATTTAAGGTTAAGAAGCTCTTGCTCCAAGGCAATTTTCTTCTCTTCTGTTATGTATGCTGCTTCTTTATCCATGGCCCCCATTATATCCGATTTTAGGTGTATGGTCAACGAAGCTATTTGAAATATTCAGGGGTATAAAGTGCCATCCAACGAGCAAGCTCACCCATGGCCTGTGCTGCACCAATTTTGTTTGTTGACGGCGAATTTTCCATCAAGACAGTAAATGCATATCGAGGATTGTCGTACGGGAAAAAACCTATAACCCACGAATTGATAGCCTTTTTTGACAGACCAACTTGCGCCGTACCTGTCTTTGCAGCAATTTCTACGTTTGGAATATTGAGAGCTCCACCTGTTCCATTTGTTACTACCATGCGCATTCCCTCATGTATGACTGAGTAATTTGACTGGTCTATGGAAAGAGTCTCAGTGTGAAGTGATGACTGGTTAATGTCTTTGTATACATGCGGAGTCACAAGCTTACCTTTTGATGCAATACCAGCAACCGCACGCACCATTTGCACTGGTGTTACCTGAAAGCCGTACTGACCGATAGCCGTATGATATGTATCTCCAAGTCTCCATGGATCACCAGGAAATCTTTTTGCTTTCCATTCAACACTTGGAATATTTCCTACTTTTTCACCCTCAACATCGATTCCAGTTTTTGATGCAATGCCAAACATCCGCGTATATTTTTCAATATTTGCAATACCAATACCTTTTTGGTCTTGATATCCCCCTCCAATGATATAAAAATACGTGTTCACAGATTCAGCAAGACCTTTTCTCATATCAGTATATCCATGTCCTTCTTCCTTCCAATCTTTGAAAATAGATTTGAGTTCTGGGTGGTAAGGATTTGGGATCACAAGTGCTCCGGAGCTATAAAAATTTTTATTTGGATCAACAACATTCTCTTGAAGTGCGCCTATTGCAACAAAAGGCTTCACAATAGATCCTGGAGTGTATACGCCTGAGACTGCTCTGTTGATAAATGGCTTTTTGTAAGTATCGAGCAAGTACGACTGAATGATTTCCTTATCTTCGCCTGTTGCCAAAATATTTGGATCATATTCCGGATAACTTGTCATGGCAATGAGCTCACCAGTTTGTATATCCATAACAAGACCAGCTCCGCCACGATATCCTGCTCGGGCAGCAAGTCCTACAATCGCTTCGTAGAGCTTTGATTGGATTCTTGAATCAATAGTTAAATTAAGATTTACTCCATGCACAGGAGGATTGAGCGCACTACCTGCTTTTAAGTTGCCGAGTGCATCTTTTTCAAACAAACGTGCACCATTTTTTCCTGCAATGATATCGTTGTATTCATCTTCTACGCCATCTTTACCAATATATTCTGTTTGCCAATAATGACCATCTGCATCTTTTTCTGGATAACTCACGTAACCGAGCAAATGCGCAAAACCTGGGCTATTTATATATCTTCGCAACAAATACGGCTCTCCTTTATCATGCACAACATTCCATGCAAGTTCTACACCGTTTCGATCATAAATCACACCTCTATCAGCAAAAAGTGGCTCTGACTTTAGACTATTCTTTTCACTAATTTCAAAGTATGACTTTCCTTTATTCAGTTGAAGCACCACAAGTCGTGAAGTAAACACTATTCCTACAATAAAAAAAACTACGCCCAAAAAAATCACGCTTCCTCTACCAATAGGTTTTTCAAGTCTGCCTTCGAATTGCTGCGTATCAAATTCTGGAATATTTTGAGCGTCCATGAAAATTTCATCTGGCTCAATCTCGGCATTGAATCTATTTTTTTTAAATCGTCTACGCATGATCATATACAACACTTAGCTTATCACGCACCAAAAGACTCAACAAGAGAACACAAGAAGTGATAAGAGTCGTAGAGTATGAAAGCCCAATCATTCCTCCACTTTTATATCCAAACAAAAAATCTACAACAAGTGCACATACTACACCCTCATAATATTTATTAAATACAAACATTCCAACAACGATCAAAAATAGGTATGTGTACCAAGGCAAAAAAAATACACAGAAAAGCACGGTGCTTGTATATACGTTTCTCTTGGTTCGTGAAGTCATAGCAATATATGTAGTATAAATCAAAAAATCAATAAGTGGTATTTTTTGACTATTTATAGATGTCATGTTATTATGATTTCAAACATTGAACATAAAAAACACACATATCATGCGCCAGCTCAAAATCACAAAATCGATTACCAATCGTGAAAGTCCTTCATTTGAGAAGTATCTTCAAGAGATCGGAAAAGAAGAACTTATAACATCTGAGGAAGAAATTGCACTCGCTGTTCGCATCCGCCAAGGAGATGAAATTGCCCTCGACAAGCTTGTACGTGCCAATCTACGCTTTGTGGTATCTGTTGCAAAACAATACCAAAACCAAGGATTAAGCCTTCCTGACTTGATCAATGAAGGAAACTTCGGACTGATTAAAGCAGCAAAACGTTTCGATGAGACACGAGGTTTCAAATTCATTTCATACGCAGTATGGTGGATTCGGCAATGCATTTTGCAGGCACTTGCGGGACAATCACGCATTGTTCGACTACCACTGAATCAAATTGGAGCGATGAATAAAATCAATATTGCAATAATCAAGTTTGAACAAAAATACCAGCGTGAGCCAACAGATGAAGAACTCGCATCAATCACAGACACACCTGCAAACACAGTTGCTTCTATAAGGCATCTGAACTTCAGAGATGCGGTGTCGATAGACAAACCAACTATCCATGACGAACCGGCATCCACACTACTCGAACTCTTACCAGGAGATTCACAATCTACTGATGAAGGACTTGTTTCTGAGTCGCTCAAAAAGGATATTAACCGATCACTTAATACCCTTGGTGAACGCGAAGCAGAAGTGCTTGAATATTTCTTTGGCTTAAACGGAAAAGACCCTCACAGTCTCGAAGAAATTGGTGAAAAAATGAATTTGACTCGTGAACGCATAAGACAAATCAAAGAAAAAGCACTAAGAATATTGAAAAATCGAGTAATAACAAAAAAACTGCTCAAACAGCACGCATAGACACATGCCGTCAGAAGAGTTTCTCTGACGGCATTTTCTAATTTCTAATTTTTCTCCAAATCGCGCGCAGAATCCAAAACACTATCAAAAGTGCTAATCCATAAAAGATAAGTGCATTACCTACAACAAACAAGACAAGTGAGTACAAAAATATAAGCACATAATGAAGTGGCTTTTTCAAAATATTTTCACCGCTTGAGTCAACATATGTCTGCTTAACAAAATTATCAGGATCGGCTTCTTCTTTTGCCTTGAGTCGATCATCATAGTAGTCGTTGAGTGCCTTCAACGAATCTTTTTCCGATTGTTTTTTTTCGTTAAATTGATCTTCCCATGTCTCGCGAAGATTTTCGATATTTAGTGTTGCGCCAGAAACTTTTGCTTCAATAGAATCAGGTGTCTTGTCTTTGATAAAATCCGTTGCCTTTGAAACTTCGGTAGTTATGACATCTTTATTTAGTGATGCTTGTGCTGCAAGTGCACTTGTATCTTCTTGAGGTTTTTCAGTATTTTTTTTCACATAGACAGTATCCTTTGAAGTTTGTGAACTTGTAGGCACAATACTTACCTTTGAGCCATTTGATTCTGTAAGTGTCACTTGTGAAAATTGTGCTGAAAACTGATGTTCGCCTTCGGTGACCTTCCAATTAAGTGGGACGACTTTTGCATCATTTTTATCAATAGTAATTTTACTTTCTCCAAGCACTACATCGCGATCATAAAATCGTACAGTTCCTGACACTGGCGAAGATTCACTATTCACTACAAGTGTATAGATAGTCACAGTCTCTCCCGCAGTAAAAGAATCATCTGAATACCAGATAGATTTTTCAGGAAAACCAAGTTGTTCTGCATGGACTATGGTATATCTAGCACAAAAAAATAGCAGGAAGAAAATGTAGAGTGTCTTTTTCATATTACAAAGTATACCACTACACCCCGTACATTTCTGTACGGGGTGTGAATTAGTTATCTGACTGAAAATGATGCTTTGACTGTCACCATTATTTCTTTTTGAATTTTTGATGTATCGTATGATCCATAATCAGATACTTCTGTAGAATTTGGTGTGAGAACTTGCACTACTCCAGACGACGCAGACTTGAGAGCACCTACTGATCCACCTGTTGATTCTGCGAGTTTTGTTGCACGATTTTTTGCGTCAACCAATGCATCCGAGAGTAGCTCGACACGCATTTCTGGTAATTTTGAATAATAATATTCAGGAGAATTACTTTGGAAAATGATTCCTTTATCGATGAGTGTTTGGATATTTTTTGAGACATCTGTAATCTTCACTACATCGTCTGATTGGATTTCAAATGTTTGAGTAAGATTGTACTCTTTTGTTTCTGCGGTTGCGTACTGTTGCCAGTTTTCATTCATAAACACTGGAGAGATTGTGATAGCTTCATCTGGAATTCCTTTTTCCCTAAAAAATGCCTTCACTTCATCGAGATCTTTTGCGAGTTGCGTGTAGCCACCTTTTAATGCAGAAATTCGAACAGTACGAGTGATACTAGATGTCCATTTTACTTTGTCTGAAGTGACTTCACGTTTTGCTGATCCAGTCACAGACAATGTGTCATTTGATGATTGAATTTTATAAAGAATTCCCGCACCAATGAGTACACTTATAATCATGCTTGCACCAAGAATTATTCCAAATATTGTCAATGCCTTTGAGCGAGTATCTGTCGATTCCATAAAAATAAAATTAGATTTTTAATGTTTTTATTTTATCACCAATGTATTATTTATACAAAAATGATGCAAAGAGTCCAATGAATATAAACGCCAAACCGAAATTCACCATTATCCCAAACACGACACCGAGTACTGCACCTGTCGCAGCACGAATAGCCTTGTGGTGATCCTTGAAGGTCAGTATTTCAGACAACACAACCCCTGCAAAAAGTCCTAAAAGCGACCCAAATGGTGGCATAATAAGTGTTCCCAAGAGCATCCCAATAAATCCATACAAAAGGGATTTCTTCCCTGCACCTCCATATTTTGCACCGAGAATTCCCGCAAGCATATCAACGAGCACTGACACAGCCATTACCACAAACAAAATGAGTAAATTCCCTGCACTAAGTGTTGTAAATTTTGTAACCACCGCATACCCAAACACTGTCAAAAACATGAAAGGCAGCGCAGGAAGCGCAGGAATAAGCGTCATAAACATACTTCCCACAAGAAGTAAAAATGTTATAAAAAGTAGTGCTATTTCTCCCATTCCCATATGAGTAAGTATATATTATTTTAATAAGTTTGGTATCACAAAAAATCCGTAAAGTATCGCAGTAAAATTAAAGAGTGCGTGCACAATCGAAATCAAAATAAGATTCGGATAGCGCATATACATCATCGAAAATCCAATTCCTCCAATAAACGCAAGTGGCAAATTGACATCTGCATCCGGATAAATAATATGCAGAAATGTAAAAAGCAGTGCACTCACAAAAACAATTCTTACTTTTGATCTATACACGCGATGCAAAATAGGTGTCAAAAATCCTTGATACGCAAACTGCTGAAATGCCGACACGGGAATAAATAGCAAGAATAGATGGAGCGCATTGTCTGTTGAAATTTTTGGAGACATGTTAAACAAATGTGCAGTTCCGATAATAAAGAATATCCCGATAAGGGCAAATGTAATATACGGAGTAAGTTCTTTTTCGGTGTGAAATTCTTTTATTCCAAGCATTTCCATACTCCACTTTTCTTTCCGTATGATTCCATAAATCAAAAGTGCACAAAATGCCAAAACAAAAAATCTCCACTGCATTGGTATCACACCAAAATAAAGTAGTGCTACAGGTACCACAAAAATCATAAACACTTGATACAGCTCAAATGGAAGATTTTTGAGTGACGCCGATTTTAATGAAAGATCAATGTGTGTGTTATTCATACTTATTTGTCTACTTCCTGACCAAGTGCTTTGTCGACTACCGTGTGCACTATCTGCGTACTTGAATGTGAAAGATTAAAGAGGATTGCAAATGTATAAAATGCAAGAGAAATTTTGATATTATAAAAACTCACAAGTATCGCAATCAGTGCTGAGAAAAGCGGTAAAAGTGTGCGGAGTGTACCATTTTTGAGCTCTTTACTTGAGACACGAGGATTTTTGATTGCTGGGTCATTGAGTACATACGATCTCATCCAAAGTATACAAAGACTGATAAGTATCATGTGCACACCAAAAAGCACCACCGCTGCCTGTGTAGTACTATACGTACCAAGTAGCTGACTTGAAAATGGTACGAGTCCAATCAAAAGGAAAAAGAGTGCGTTGATGTTGGTGAGTTTTGAATCGATATTTTTTGCGTACACCGACACCACATAGTGATGTGCTCGCCAATATGTAAACAAAAGAGCAAATGACAGAAGATAACTAAGCAGGTTTGGGATGATTTGAAACAATGAAATAATCAGGTCAATATTTTCTGGTGTACCATTTAATTCCGGAACATGAATCTCAAGCACGAGCAATGTCATTACAATCGCAAAAATTCCATCAGAAAGCTGATCGAGACGTGATTGCTTTAATGTGTTTGAGATTGCCATATACTCCTAGTATATAAAATTTTTTTGTATAGTACTGTGCAAAAATCACCTTGCTTGCACATGATTGATATAATTAACAAAAGTACTATATTAACAAAAGTACTATACTTATGTAGTATGAAAAACATAATTCCAATAATCGCAATAAGTTTCATTATTATTTACGCAGGTGTATTGCTCGCATCACCACAAAGATCAATGCAATCTCAAGATGTGAAAGAAACGAGCATCCAAACACAAGAGCCTTCACTTTCAAGTCTTGTACCAAAAGAAACAACTCCGATACAGCCAACAACTAGCACCTCTCCAAGCACTCCAGCAAAAACCACAACCACTA
>CAYWZM010000027.1:0-8523 GCA_964462355.1 uncultured Candidatus Saccharibacteria bacterium | reverse complement strand
GCATGATTAGTGGCTCTCGAAATAATTTCGCGCAAAGGTTATGATTAGATCACAATATAAAAACCTGTCGCAAGACAGGTTTTTATATTGTGACCCTAAGTAAGCAAACTGCTTTGCTTACGTCCGGGAATCGAAGAGCTTTTCAGGGTGCTTTTGATTTTTCTGCGTGTAGTTTAATGTTTATATCTATGTTATGTCCAAACAAAATAAAAAAGCCACAAAAATGTGTGGCTTATATGCGTTTGTTAATTCGAGAATAATTTGCTTTTAAATGTAAATCTTACACCATTTTCTATTGTGTTGGGTATGATGTGCGCGTTATCGCCCCATTTTTCATTGATCATACTGCAAAAAACCCAGTAGTTGTCTGCGAATCCAGATTCTTGCAACACACTTAGTGGCATAATGTATTCTGATTCAGTAAAGCGTAGTACGAGATGCCTGTTGCTTACATCATGTTTTTCTTTCAATTCAGAATCAGGTTCACTTGATAAACTGATTTCCATACTTGCGTCTATTAAGCACGAAAGTAGTGATGTTGTTGTGTTTGGTGAACACAGTTCGAGGAATGCAACTTCGCGCACGCCAAGATTTCTGTGAAAAAAGTCTACAACATGCTGAATGTATTGCTTTGTGTAATTTTCTCTTTGTGCTTTGAGCGACTCCTCGATTCTGAGTAGTTCTTCGATTACTGCAAACTCTGCTGTTGCGTCTGAATTGAAGAAATCTCTTACAATTGTTGTTTTCATTTTGAGCGATTTTTATATGACAATACAGTATCTTGAAAGATTTGTCAAATTGAATGTGTTTTGACTATCTTACTTTTTTATAAATTGCATTTCCAGATATCGCGAAGAATATGATTCGTAGTGGTCAAAAATTGCGGAATCTTCATAATTCACTCAGGTGTAATTAGTGTCGATAATCATCGTAGGGATAAAATTGTATATTACGCATATGTTTTTCGTAGTGACTATAGACGATTCTGTGTTAAAATGTACTCATGATTACTGCTTTCAATATACACGAGAGACTTTTTTCGTTGTCTAAATTTTTAATTATTTTTGTTATTTATTTTTTTGTTTCGGCACATGTATCATATGCTGCGACGTATTACATTAAATGGGATGCAACAGGTGCAGGAAATGGAACATCGTGGACAGACGCATACACCACAATACAATCTGCAATCACTGCAAATACTGCATCTGGTAACGTGTTTGAAATTTCTGGAGGAACAACTGGTCATACATATACTGAAATTGTCACCACTGGTGCCGTGACATCTGGTTCGGTGACGGTCAAGGGAAGTTCACAAGCAGGACACAATGGATGGGTGAAGATAAGTGGCGCAGGAGGTTCGGCAGGACAAAATACATTTACAGCTGCTCGAAATACGACACTTCAAAATCTCGAACTCACTGGTGCTGTATCAACAAGTTACAATCTTCTCAATAGTGGAAAAACAATCACTGCAACAAATGTGTATATCACCAATGGTGACCGTGGTGTGTACAACAATGGTACTCTCAATCTTACTAATTTTCGTATTTCGGGACTTACGGGAGCGTGGCTTGTAAATCATCCTCTTACTACAAATACTTCAAATTTTACATACGGTGTGGTTGAAGGAAACTATGCAGGTTTTTCAATCCAAAAAGGAACTTTTAATATAAAAAATGTTCTTATTGAAGGATCAGATCTTGACTCACTTGATGTGGCGTCAAACAATTCACAAATTCTCACATTAAAAAATACTATTATTGGGTCTGGTGGTCACGGAAATCGTTATGTGCACAACGTAGTAAACACCTCATCCAATGCAACCATAACAGCAACAAACAATCTTATATTAGCAAACGGACAGGATGCCGAGACATACAATATCAGCAATTTTACATCAACAAGTTCACTTTTTGAAAGTCCAAAGTTTGTATCAATGCGACGTCCATACAAAATTGCACTCGCATTTCATGCAAACGGTGAAGACCTTTGGAAAAGTATTGCAGACTATGGAGAAGCTCACGGTATTTACGCGCTCTATTATCGGAATGCACTCAATACACTCACTCAGAATGATTGGGATGATTTTCTTTCATATCAGAATAGAGGTCATGGTATTGGAATTCTTTCAAGGAATCATAGTAGTTTGATTAACTTCAATGGAATCACAATTGATGGCCCTGCGGGTTCAACCATTGATATTACTGTTGATGAGTCAGATGCGCAAAGTGCCGACTGGACTGGTACTCTCACATTGAACGAAAGTGGAAGCCCTGCACTGTATACTATCAATCTTTCTCAAGCAAATGCATCATACGATACACTTGCTGAACTTGTTGATGAAATCAATACTAAAACAGGATGGGTTGCAACGGTTGTTGAGACTGGAAATGGAACAGGGCTCGGAAACAAGCGTAGAGGAATATATAGTACTGCGCTTGCGTCAGTGACAGGTGTAAGTACTTCATCGGTATATACTGCTTTGCTCGATAGAAATAGATTTTATTATACAGAAATGGTTGAAGAAAAAGCACTTGCTGAATCAAAAGGTTTGATAGTGAATACTCAAACAACTCCAGGAGGTGCCAATGATGCTGATTTTAGAGATTGGATTTCAACTGACACACATGGTTATTTTGCAAAAGCTGGCACGACACCGTTTTTGGGAGCGTTTCGTTCAGATACATCTGGAAGTTATACACTCACATCTGATGAGACAAGTGGTGATCCACTTTTGTCTGGTTTTCAGGTCTACAATGGCGCATGGGAAATAATCCCAGATTATATTGGTACCACAGATATCGAACGAAACGCTGCAACGCTTTTGGATTGGATGGGATATATTGGCGGATCAATGTTGGTCTTGGGTCATGACACAGACGATTACAGTGAAGCAAACTGGAAAGCGTTTGTGGATGTGTTGATTGACAACGGTGTTGAGGCTCCAAATCTGGAGGATGTTGTTGATTACATAAGAAGTGGAACTGATGTTGATGCAGATGGGCAACGATGGACACGAACATTTTCGAGCACAGCGGATTATCATTTGCAGTACACTTCTCCAGTTATCGATGCGGGTACAAACCTTTCACTTACGACGGATATTGAAGGCAATCCAATTTATGGAACACCTGATATGGGTCCGTACGAATACCAACCACCTTACACAATAGGAACTCATGAAATCGAAGTTGGTGAAAGTGTGCGTGTCTATGCGGATGGAAAATACAGATATACAACAGTCACAGATGGTGGGGCTACTGCAGATCTTGAAGTGACACCAGTCGGAGGATTTGGAGTAGGTAACTATGCTCAATGGATGGATATTTCAGTAAGTTCGTGGTCTACGAGTGGAAGTTATTTGAAAGAATGGACTGAAACACCTGTGAATACTGGACTTAGTGCCGTGCACACTATTGGAGATTTTTCAGCAAATACAAGCTATGATGTGTCAGTTGATGGAGTCGTGTATACAACAGTGACTTCAGATGGATCTGGTGTAATAACATTCACATATTCAGGAGGGTATGCGTCTCCAAAAAGCTTTAGTGTTCAAAGAACTGACAGTGTGCCAGATGCTCCAACTGTAGGCACGGGTACTGCAATTTCTGATTCTGAGATATCATGGTCATTCACAGATAATTCGTATAACGAGCAAGGATTCAAACTTTATGATGCAAGTGATGTACTTGTGACAACCCTCGCAAGTTCTGATGAGTCGTCTATTTCTGAAACAGGTTTAACTGAAAATACTCTATACTCAGGCAGATACGTGACTGCATACAATGCACTTGGTGATTCTAGTCCCACTTCTGATTTTGCGTCAGTGTATACACGTGTAGGCACTCCAACACATTTCACTGCCTCAGCAATTACAAAAACGACAGCAACACTTTCAGTGGATGAATTTACAAATGACACTACTGGAAGTTCAGGATATTATTTTTCAAGAACAGGCGCAGACTCAGGATGGACTACAGAACATTCTTGGAATGATACCGGCCTTTTATGTGGTACGACATATGAATACAGTGTAAAATATCGCAATGCCGCATCAGTAGAGACTTCGAGTGTCGATATTGATGTCACAACTGCAAGTTGTCAGGGTATACGAAGTGGAAGTGTTGCAACCAGAACCCTTCCTGTTGTTGTTAATTCAAACAATAAAACGAATGTCATCACAAAAAAACTTGAATACGCAATGACCGATAATGAGATTGTATTGCTTCAAAAGTATCTCAATGGTCGTTCATTTATTGTTGCAACAACCGGCAGTGGGTCAAAAGGTAAAGAATCTACATTTTTCGGAATCAAAACTCGTGACGCACTTAAAAAATTTCAAATGAGTCTTTTGTCTTCATATCCAACAATTACATCAGAGCTCGGGGTAGTTGGTGATATTACTCGATCTGAAATCAATTCAACGTATTCAAAATATGTTACTGATAATGTGATAGTTCCGAAAATTTCTATCTCAACCATACTAAAAAAGGGAATGGTTTCTGATGAAGTTTCTGCACTTCAGCGTGTGCTTTTGCTCGACAAGGAAGTGTATCCTGAAGGTGTAGTAAATGGAAAATTTGGACCACTTACAGAGAAAGCAGTTCAGAGATTTCAAATAAAATATGGAATCGTACGCACATCAAAAGATCAGGGGTACGGAATTGTCGGACCAAAAACACGAGCAAAATTAATAGAATTGGCTCAATAAAATACCAAAATCCACTACCTGCGTAAGGTGGTGGATTTTGGTATACTGTATGTATGTCACAAAACTACTGGCTCATAAAATCTGAAGAAGCGTGTTATTCGATTGACGATATGAAGAAAGATAAAAAGACTGCATGGAGTGGTATTAGAAATTATCAGGCACGAAATTGTATTTTGAAAGATATGAAAGTAGGAGATAGTGCACTCTTTTATCATTCAAATGGCAAGCCGTCTGGAGCAGTGGGGGTGGTCAAGGTATCGAGCAAGCCGTATCCAGATGAAACTCAATTTGATACAAAAGATGAACATTTTGATTCAAAGGCATGCAAAGATAAACCAATATGGTATGTTGTTGATGTAAAGTTTGTAAAGAAGTTTAAGAATCCAGTGACACTACCACAAATTAAAAATGATCCAAAACTCAAAGGTATTGCGGTAGCACAAACAGGCAACAGGCTCTCTGTGATGCCCATTTCAGAAAA
This sequence comes from uncultured Candidatus Saccharibacteria bacterium, assembly GCA_964462355.1. GTDB lineage: Bacteria > Patescibacteriota > Minisyncoccia > Phycocordibacterales > UBA9973 > JAGOQQ01. The sequence goes on along the minus strand of CAYWZM010000027.1, from coordinate 3,328 downwards.
ACACTTTGAGTACATCTCTAGTCTTGGGAAATAATTGAATATCATTAACTTTTTAACATCAATGGAACCACTACGAATACTTAAAATAAGCAGACCGCGATTTTGGATTTATGAACTTGGGACTTTTTTCCTTGGAGCACTTTCTGTTATACCTACATTTGGAGAACTAACACGGTATGATATTTTGCTTTTCGCACTCTTTTTTCTCTTTCCTGCAAATGTATTGATTTACGGAATTAATGATATTTTTGATTACGAAACTGACAAGAATAATCCAAAAAAGAACGAGTACGAAGCATTAGTGCATCCACGTGAGCACAAGGCGCTCTATGCATGGATACTCATGCTCACTATTCCATTTTTAGTGCTGATGTTTTGGTTACCTCTTCCTCAAATGCTTTCATTTTTATCATTTTTGTTTTTTGCAGTATTTTATTCAGCAAAACCTATTCGAGCAAAAGCGCGACCTTTTCTAGACTCATTTTTCTCAGCAGGTCACTACGTTGCCACGGGTATTTTTGGTTATTACCTAGCGGGCGGAAATACTTTTCCATGGATTGGAGTAATTGCGGGGATGTGTTGGGCAGTTGCCATGCATGCATTTTCTGCGATTCCTGATATTAAGATGGACAAAGAGGCGGGGCTTCACACCATTGCGACACGTCTGGGAAAGTATCAAACAATGCTCCTTTGTTCTGCGCTGTATATAGTGTCTGCACTCATGTTTTACTTCGTCATTGGATGGTATGCGCTCGTAGGTGGGCTAGTGTACTCAATTGTGATGTATCGTGCATACACAGCAAAGTCTCACTATTCACTTTTTCAGACATACACTTATTTCCCTTGGATTAATACAGTGATACCTATGATATATGCAGTTATGTATATGTACCAAAGAATGTAAAGGTCAAATTGCTTTTTTGGGTGTTTCTTGTATAGTGAGGAAAAAAATACATCATGGAACATATACAATCACATAGTTTCTCAATCATCTTTTGGTTGATAGTTGCAGTGTTGTCGTATCGACACCTGTATGTAAATTGGAAAGTATTTCGACTTAGTTACAGAAATGTATTATTCGTATGTATTCCAACGTCACTTTTACTCCTTCTTTTGGCAGCTTTTTGGCCAGAAGTTGGATTTAAAGCATTCTTTGGTGTCTCGATTATCTCTTCATATATAAAGCAATACAAGAGTCGACTGGAAAGAACATCGCTGAAACAAGAAGTGAATGATAAGCATCTTTTGATGCGATTTCCAATTCAGAAAAGAGAATCAAATTTCGTATTTCGATTACGAGTGTATGTATGGCATTTAGTAAATGATTCACTTACATTTTCATTTGTAGTGATTTTTGGATCGATTATTGATCATTATGAAGTGATTTTTGAGCTCTTGAGGAATATTGTATAAGATAATGGTCCGTCATATATGACGGACCATTTTGTATACTAAAGAGTTTTAAGTGGGTGAGGGTTTTTTATTCCTTCTATTCTCTTATACACTAATTCTCCAGAAATTAGACATATAGGGACTCCAATTCCAGGGTTTGTTCCGGCACCAGCGTAATATAGATTCTTCACTTTCTTTGAATAATTGTTTGGACGAAAGAGTGCGGTCTGAGAAAGTGTGTGCGCGAGTCCAAGTGCTGTGCCCTTGTATGAATTATACATCGAGTAAAAATCTTTTACGCAAAATATTCTTGAATAGACAATGTGTTCATTGAGATCATCGATATGTAGTTCCTGTGATATTGTGGCAAGAATTTTTTTCTTGTAGTGTTCGAGATCGTCGTCTGTGTATTCTAATCCAGACGCAATCGGTACCAACACAAAAACATTTTCCTTTCCTTCAGGTGCAACTGATGAATCATTTTTTGAAGGAGCACATATGTATAAAGACGGGTCAGTTGGAAATTGTGGCTTGTCAAAAATCTGTTCAAAATTCAACTCCCAATCTTTTGAGAAAATCAAGGTATGATGCAAGAGTTCAGGGATTTTTTTATTTATACCGAGATACAGCATAAATGCAGAAGGTGCCATTACCCGTTTTTGCCAGTACTTCTCGTCATACTTTCGGTACTTTTCATCAAGAAGTTTTGTCTCGGTGTGATGCATGTCTGCATTTGAAATAACAATATCAGCATCTATGCATTCACCGGATTCCAGTTGAACACCAGTAACTTCAGACGTGCGATCGTTTACTAGTATCTTTGCAACTGGAGAATTTGTTCTGATCCTGGTGCCATGTTTTAATGCAATTCGCTCAAGTGATTTTGGTATTTCATATATACCACCTTTAGGATAAAACACGCCCATATTGAAATCAATGTGATTCATTATATTGTACAGCGCGGGTGTGTTGTACGGTGATGACCCAAGGAAAACGAGTTGGTATTCAATGATTTTTTGTAGAATAGGGGACTTGAAAAACTTTTTAACGTAATTGTGCATTTTTGAAAAAACACGGAGTTTTGATCCTTCGAACGCAATTTGAGGTGTAAGGAAGTCGAACAAAGAGTTGTAATTTTTGTACATGAAATCTCTTTTTGCGATTTCGTAACCATACTTTGAGTATTCTAGGTATTTTGTGAGTTTTTGCGCTGAACCTTTTTCAATATGTTCAAATATTTTTTTTACTTTCTCAACATCTGAATATAAATCAATTTTCAAAGGATTACCATGCTCATCTACTTCGTCTTTAAAGAAAACTCGGTAAGAAGGGGAAAGTTTTGTAAGTGTGAAGTGGTCTTCAATTTTCTCGCCCATAAGAGAATAAAAATGTTCAAATATATCTGGCATCAGATACCAACTTGGTCCCATATCAAAACGAAAGCCATCTTTTTCAAATATATTTGCTCTACCTCCGATAGTAGTATTCTTTTCAAGTAACGTGACTGAATAACCCTTTTTTGAGAGATAGCACGCACTCGCAAGTCCTGCTATACCAGAACCAATAATAACTACTTTCTTTTTGTCCATATGAGTGTACGTAATAAAATAATAATTTTTTTAATTTTAGAAACCCTCTGTCTCTTTGCAAATATATCGTAGTTTGATTTCTCAATCTCATCAAGAATTGCCTCATAGAGTCGCGAGGAGAGTCTTACTGGAAATCTTCCATCTTTGTTAAGTAACACAATCCCTTCTTCAGCTTCCTTATAAAGTTTTCTGGCTCGCGAAATTTCATATGCCATCATTTTCTTGAAATTGTCGCTTATTCGCATATTTTTTATATCATCTTCAGTCAGTCCGTGCATCACAAGATCTTCATTGGGTATGTAGATTCTATCTCTCTTTTCATAGTCTTCGCGTATGTCTCTTAAAAA
>CAYWZM010000026.1:0-9283 GCA_964462355.1 uncultured Candidatus Saccharibacteria bacterium | reverse complement strand
CAAGGTTGTTAAGGCAGTTGTTCCTCTTTCTGAAATGTTCGGATACATGACGAACCTTCGATCTATGACAGAAGGACGCGCGGGATTCACAATGGAATTCCTTCGCTATGATGTTGTGCCACAAAACGTTACTGATGAAATCATAAAGACACGAAAATAATTTTTTTCGATTCAAATACCCCGCTTTCGCGGGGTATTTGACATTTTTTTAATAAGTTGTAGTATGCCTTTAAAGATATACGTACTATGAAAATATTGATGACAATGTGTGCAGTACTTCTAGGTATAGGAGTTGCATACGGGCAAGCTGAGCCAAACCAGCCGCAACGAGTAAAGGTAGACTTCACTACATATGGTGAAGAAATTCCAAATGAGTATTTTGAGAAAGGAATTGTATGCGAAGGTGATTCAGTATGGCTCCAATCATACAAAACGGCATACCAGAAATATGATACGGATCAAAAAGAGACCGAAATTGAAATAGTTATTTCATTTGGTTCGTTGAAAAAGGACTGCCTCACACAGATGACGCCCGAGATTTGTGTGCGCGATGAAGAAATGAACATCTTCTTTCGGAAAAAAATCAGGATGTACCCCAGTGATAAAAAACTGATTTTATTCATCAAAAAATCACACTCCGAAGAAAGACTCTTTTTCGATATCGATTTTGGGAAGGGAATGCCGAACTCACCAATGTACATGTTATGAGGTCGATCATCATGAAGAATTCATGGTGGATGTTGTGTATATTACGACATCTTCCTGTGTGTATTTTTCTGGTGTATTCAGCTCTTGTTGTATATTTCGGATATACACATTCTCTGGTCTACCTGCTAATTACAGGGATTGATTCGGTCAGATCCTTTGTTGTACTTGTAGTTGATAAGTTGGTTTGTTCAATGGGAAAAACCGCTGTCATATTTTGTACATTACAACTGTTTGCGAGCGCGAGTGGGTTTAGTTTTGCAAAGTACTTTAATTATGAAGTTCTTGCGTACTCGTTTGCTATCTGGATTTCAATGATTTTCTTTTTTGTTGATTTTGTCCAAAAACCGAAAAATACATAAAGTAAAGTCCCGCGACAAGCGGGACTTTTTTAATTCTTTTGAATGATCGAAATCAGATTCTACTGAATAGTTTTATGCAACTATGCTGCCAAAATATTCTTATGTTACGGTCTTTTTTTTAGGGTAGGAGTTTTGCACATACTTGCTTTACAAATTTTTTAATCCATGATATAATATTAGAAAAGCACAAAGAAGATGAAAAAAATTAACCTTATTATGGTTGCCATGTTGCTTGCAGTAAGTATCATGGAACCCTCGGTTGTCAAGGTGACTATTGATCTTAAACAAAAGGTCTACATGGTTGAACGAGGAGGAGATATCTCGTATACCAAGCCACTTGGTGTCATGAAAATGACACATGATCCGGAAGTTGCAAAACTTGCCCCAAAATCGCTGGGAACCATGAGCACGTTTGGTATAGGTGATACTTTCAATGTGGTGAATGACAATTCACCCATTCCGTACCCAAGCTGGCGCTTTATGCGCTATTTTTCGGTAAATACCGGAAGTAATCCAATTGCATTCGCAAGTATCAAAATTTGCGATGCGTTGGATACAACTTCAGGTAATTGGTTGTATTATACGACCGGTATGCCTATCTACAGTACGGACGACAGTCTCTTGACTGACTTCGGGGTATGGGATCCGTGTATCCAGTACGCATACGGGGTAGACCTGTATGTTGCTGGAGATACTGCAAAGTCACCGCTCGAAATAGTACAGCTAAGGAATTGTACTGGTGTTGAGTCGATTCAGTCCGCGGAAACATTCACAGTGTTTCCAAATCCTGTGAGTGATGTATTTTTCAGCAATTCACAAGCGCTTTTTGGAAACGAAGTCCAGATTGCTTCGATTGATGGTCGTCTTGTGTGGAAAGGGCAGTTTCCTCAAGAAGGTCTTGACCTCAGGTTTCTGAAGCCTGGTGTGTACGTACTTACCACTGAGAATCAATCAGTAAGGTTTGTAAAAAAAGAATAGTTGATGTTTTAAGGTGTGCCTCGGACAATTGAAGCGGTCCGGGGCATTTTTTTTATACACTATATTGTAGTTATGTCAATACTTTAGAAAAAAATAGACTTCAATTTTTCCGAAAAGTTGACACAAAATATACTGTTTGCTACTATATGAAGTAATCGCACTTTTGCGCTATTTTTATTTGTGCAAAAAGTGGGTTGGTTGTTTTATTATTAGGTTTTTAATTGTGCGGATTGTGTATTCACTTTTGTCCCTGGTTCTCGCGGATAAAGGTGTATGCACAATCTGCTAAACATATTTATATGGCAGGTGAATTCAATCGTAACAAGCCTCACGTAAACGTAGGAACAGTTGGTCACGTTGACCACGGAAAGACTACTCTTACTGCGGCTATTTTGACAGTTCTCTCACGACAAGGTGGAGAATACGGAGCAGCTCTTAAGGGTGTTGATCAAATCGACAAAGCTCCTGAAGAAAAAGCTCGTGGAATTACTATTTCGCTTTCTCACAACGAGTACTGGACACCAACACGTCACTACGCACACATTGATGCGCCAGGACACGCTGACTACATCAAAAACATGATTACTGGTGCGGCTCAAATGGACGGTGCTATCCTCGTGGTGGCAGCTACAGACGGAGCAATGCCACAAACACGTGAACACGTTCTCCTTGCAAAGCAAGTGGGTGTTCCAAAGATCATCGTATTCTTGAACAAGTGTGACATGGTTGAAGATGCAGACATGCTTGATCTCGTGGAAGAAGAAATCCGAGAATTGCTTGGAAAACAAGGATTCGACAAGGATTGTCCAATTATCCGAGGTTCAGGTCTTAAGGCACTCGAATCATCATCAAATGATGACGAATGGGCAAAGAAGATCATGGATCTTATCAACGCAGTCGATACATACTTCCCAGAACCAGTTCGAGATACAGATAAGCCTTTCCTTATGCCTATCGAAGATATTTTCTCTATCGAAGGACGAGGAACAGTGGTAACAGGTAAAATCGAGCGAGGAATCGTGAAGGTTGGTGAAGAAATTGAAGTTGTTGGTCTTAAAGATACAGTAAAGACAACAGTTACAGGTGTTGAAATGTTCAACAAATCTTTGAAAGAAGGTATTGCTGGAGACAACGCAGGTATCCTTCTCCGAGGAATCAAGAAAGAAGATCTTACTCGAGGACAAGTTCTTGCTAAGGTTGGATCTGTAACTCCTCACTCAGAATTTGAGTGTGAAGTATACATCTTGAAGAAAGAAGAAGGAGGACGACACACTCCATTCTTCAATGGATACAAACCACAATTCTACATCCGAACTACAGATGTTACAGGAGATGTGACTCTTGAAGCAGGAAAAGAAATGGTTATGCCTGGAGATACAGTGAAGCTCAACGTGAAGCTTGTAGCACCAGTTGCACTCGAAGACAATACTCGCTTTGCTATCCGAGAAGGAGGAAAGACAGTAGGTGCTGGAGTTGTAACAAAAATCACTAAGTAACCCGAAGTAGTGTGCGCCTTATTCCTTTAGTACATTCGAAAATGACGACAGAGAAAAAAACAACAAAAGCAAAAAAGAAGTCAGTCTCGAAAGAAGAGGGTGTTGTGAAGCTCCGCATTCGTGTACGTGCATACGAGAACAAAATTCTCGATGCTTCAGTGAAGCAGATCATTGATACTGCAACACGACACGATGCGAAGATCATGGGCCCAATTCCACTCCCAACAGAGATCAAGAAATATACTGTGAATCGTTCGCCGTTCATCTACAAGAATGCGCGAGAACAGTTTGAGATGAGAACTCACAAGCGAGTGATTGACATCTTGAATCCAGGTGCGAAGACTATTGAGGCTCTTACGAACCTCTCACTTCCATCAGGAGTCGATATTGACGTTAAAATGCTTTAATCAACCATTAAAGTCGTAAGGCCAAAGGCCGAAGCTTTAATAAAAAGAAATTTAATCAAGCTTTGGCCTTAAGCCTTATTGCTTTAGTTATTACTATTATGAAATTCATACTTGGAAAAAAACAGAATATGATCCAGTACTTCAATGAAGATGGTGTTGCGTATGCAGCCACTCTTATTGAGGTTACTCCAAACGTGATCACTCAGGTAAAGACACAAGAGACTGATGGATACAACGCAGTCCAAGTTGCATTTGATGAACAAAAAGAATCTCGAATGAAGAAACCTCAAAAAGGTCATTTGAAAGATCTTGGAAGTTTTCGTCATATGCAAGAAATCCGATTCGAAGAAACTCCAACTCTTTCACGCGGAGATACGATTAACATAGACACATTTTCAAAGGGAGATGTGCTACGTGTGACATCAATCTCAAAAGGTAAAGGTTTCCAAGGAGTAGTAAAACGACATGGATTCGGTGGAGGACCACGATCTCACGGTCAAAAACACTCAGAACGAGAACCAGGATCTATCGGTGGAGGTCTTCGAACACGTGTTCCAAAAGGAATGCGAATGGCAGGACGAATGGGTTCTGATGTAATTACTGTATCGAATCTTACCATTCTTGATATTGACCCATCAGCAAACCAAATATTAGTAAAAGGAGCTATTCCAGGACGTCGAGGAACAGTGGCTCTTCTCATGACTAAATAATAATCTTACTATGGAAGCAAAAGTATACAATCAAAAAGGAAAAGAGTCAGGGAAGATTACACTCCCAGAATCAGTCTTTGGGCTCTCATGGAATGCTGACCTTGTTCACCAGGTGGTGACAGGTATGCAATCAAACAAGCGTACAGGAACTGCGAATGCAAAAACTCGTGGTGAAGTACGAGGAGGAGGAAAAAAGCCATGGAGACAAAAGGGAACAGGACGAGCACGTCACGGTTCTACACGTTCACCAATTTGGATTGGTGGAGGTGTTACTCATGGTCCTCTTTCAGAGAAAAACTATTCAAAAAAGATTAACAAGAAGATGAAAACAAAAGCGCTCTTCACTGTACTTTCAGAGAAGAATCGCCATGGTGAAATTCTTTTTGTTGATGCAATTGCACTTGCAGATGCAAAAACAAAACTTGCTGGAGAAGTAGTAAAAACACTTTCAACTATCCCAGGATACGAAAAGCTTGCATACCGAAAAGCGAACACTATTTTTATTGCACTCCCACAAAAGGATGAGGCAATCGAAAAGAGTTTTCGAAATCTTGGTAATGTGACACTTGGACGAGTAGGAGATCTCAACCCGCTTGATGTCTTAAACTACCGTTTTCTTGTGGTGGCAAAACCAGAAGAGTCAGTCGAAATTATTGGAAAGAAGCTAACTTCAAAATAATTGTATGGCAAAGAAAACAGATAAGAAAAACATCTCACTCGATGTAACAAAAATTTTGAAGAAGCCTCGCGTGACTGAAAAGTCTTCACGATCACTCGAAGGAAATGTGTACACATTTGACATTGATCCTCGAACAACAAAGGTTGAAGTCAAAAAAGCAATTGAAGTGCTTTACAATGTATCTCCACAGAAGGTGAATGTAGTAGTATTGAAAAGAAAGAACGTCACAGTACGAGGTCGATCAGGTGTAAAAGGAGGCGGAAAGAAAGCAATGGTCTATCTCAAAAAGGGAGACACGATTGAATTCGCATAATAATCTTAGGACGTACGTCTAAATACAAGTTATGAAAAAATTTAAACCAACAACACCATCACGTCGACATACTTCAGTAGTGGAGTACCGAAAAATGTTGTCACGAACCAAGCCAGAAAAATCTCTCACAAAGGGATTCAAGCGTGGCGTTGGACGAAACAATATGGGACGAATCACTACCGCACACAAAGGAGGTGGACACAAGCGATCATTTCGTTTTGTTGATTTCAAGTATGACAAGATTGATATTCCTGCAAGGATTCAAACAGTTGAATACGATCCAAACCGATCAGGACTTATTGCACTTGTTGCATACAACGACGGTGAAAAGAGATACATACTTCTCCCAAAATCTCTCAAAGTAGGTGACACATTTATTGTGTCAGCAAAAGCTCCTTTGAAGCCAGGAAATCGACTTCCTCTCAAGGTGATTCCAGTAGGTACGTTTGTGTACAACATTGAACTCAAGCCAGAAGGAGGAGCAAAAATTGCTCGTTCAGCAGGTATTTTTGCTCAGGTTGTAGCGAATGCAGATGGATACACACAAATCAAAATGCCTTCAACTGAAATCAGAAAAGTATCAGAAGAATGCTGGGCAACAATTGGTGAAGTATCAAACGAAGAATACAAACTTATGAATTGGGGAAAGGCAGGACGATCTCGATGGAAGGGTATCCGACCAACAGTTCGTGGTACTGCAATGAACCCAGTTGACCACCCACACGGAGGAGGAGAAGGACGACAAGGTATTGGTCTCCGAAGAGGTCCAAAGACACGACACGGAAAACAAGCTTTTGGTGTCAAAACTCGAACTCCAAAGAAATACTCAAACCATCTCATCATCTCTCGACGACGAACTGGTAAGGGAAGAAAGTCACAATAATAGACTTGCTTACAAAACGCCACACTGTGTGGCGTTTTGTGTGTATAAGAGTCCCTAAATACCTATATATTGCAATACTTCATTGTCCTAGTATCTTTAATTTTGGCTCAGTCTAAGAATTTGATACTTAATAGAAATGAGACCCACTATTTATTTGACATCAGTATTTCCATTTGCTAAGATATGTGGACTAGCTCCTAAAGGGCTATTTTATTTGCTATATGACACGATCACTTACAAAAGGTCCATACGTGGACGAACGTTTACTTAAAAAGATAGAAGGAAAGAAGCCACTTGAAACTGGTCTTATTAAGACTTGGGCACGAGCTTCAACTATTAGTCCAGAAATGGTCGGATTTACTTTTGGTGTTCACAATGGAAAAACTCATGTTGAGGTTCTTGTAACTGAAGACATGGTTGGACACAAACTCGGTGAATTCTCTCTTACTCGAAAATTCGTTCGACATGGAGGTAAGATGCAAAAAGAACTTGAAGCAAAGAAGAAAGAAGCTGAGATTGCAGCAGCAAAATCTGCTCGAACTTCAGGTGACGACAAAAAGAAGAAATAATCCTTAATTTATTATCATGAAAGCAATTCTTAAAAACTATCGACAATCACCTCGCAAAACTCGTCTCGTAGGAGATGCTATTGTGGGTAAGCGCGCAGTTGATGCTATTGATCAGCTTCGTTTTATGCCTAAGCGTGCAGCGAATCCTGTACTTAAGCTTCTTGAGTCAGCTGTAGTAAATGCATTGAATACAACAGATGTAGACAAGAATGATCTTGTAGTTAAAAGTGTTCGAGTAGACAAGGGAATTGTTTTGAAGCGAATGATGCCACGAGCGCGTGGTTCAGCGTACCGAATCAATAAGCGTACAAGTCATGTTGCTATTGAGCTTGGTGTTAAAGAACTTGCTGTAGCAAAGAAAGCTTCAAAGGTTGTTAAAAAAGAAGCTGTAGCACCAAAGAAGGTCGCAAAGAAAAAAGTTACTACAAAGCAAGCAAGCTAATTACCGAATAATTTTATGTCAAAAACAGTTCACCCATATTCACATCGACTTGTTATCCTTCGCGACTGGAAGTCACGATGGTTTGCAACAGGCAAGCAATACGCATCACTCCTACGAGGAGATGTGCTTCTTCGAGAATACCTTGCAAAGAAACTCCGAGGATTTTACGTATCATCTCTTGATATTGAGCGAAGTCCAAAGACAACTCGAATAATAATTCGAACTTCTCGACCAGGAATGCTTATTGGACGCCAGGGTGAAGGCGCACAAAAGCTCCGAGAAGACATTACAAAATTCTTCAAAAAGAGAGGTATTAAAGTTCCAGAAGATTTGAAGCTTGATATTGTGGAGGTGACTTCACCTGATTCAGATGCGCACATTATTGCGTACTCTGTTGCAGAAGGTCTCGAAAAGCGACTTCCGTTTCGACGTGTGTTGAAGACTACAATTGAAAAGGTTATGGCAGTTCGAGGAGTTGAAGGAGTTCGTGTTGTCCTCGGTGGACGACTCGGAGGAGCTGAAATTGCTCGAACAGAACAAGCAAAGAAAGGAAGTATTCCACTTCAGACATTCCGCGCAGACGTCGACTTCGCACGCGAGAAGGCACACCTTCCGTATGGAGATATTGGTATTAAAGTTTGGATTTATCGAGGAGAAATCTTCAATGATAAACCAACACAAAAATAATTAAAGGCTTATGTTGCTACCAAAGAAAGTAAAATTCCGAAAATGGCATACCATGAGAAAGGATATGGAGGCTCTCCGACCTGATACTCGAGGTATTACACTCTCATTCGGTTCATATGGATTAAAGGCCGAGACATCAGCTCGAATGACTTCGAATCAAATCGAAGCAGCTCGAAAGGCAATGTCACGAGCTCTTGGAAAGACAGGAAGAATTTGGATTCGAATTTTCCCAGATAGACCATTTACACGAAAGGCTGCAGAAGTGCCGATGGGTAAGGGTAAGGGAGATCCAGAGGGATACTGTTTTGAGGTCCGCCCAGGTCGAATCATTTTTGAAGTAGACGGTGTAGGGGAAGCTGTTGCTCGCGAAGCACTTCGCAAAGCGGGAACAAAACTTCCGATCAAAGCACGAGTCATAAAGAGAGACTAACTATATGGCAAAAAAGACTATGCAAAAAATCAAAGAGATGACAGTTGAGGAAATCAATAAGACTCTCAATGAGAAGCGAGATCAAATCCAAAAGCTTTCTTTCGGACTCGCTGGTTCAAAAAACAAAAATGTACGTCTTGCACGTACAACACGTCGAGAAATCGCACAAATTCTCACAGAGTTACACACACGAAACACACAATAGTATGACTAACGAAAAGAAAAAACTTAATAAGACACTAAAGGGTGTCGTAGTGTCAGACAAAATGGACAAAACTGTTGTTGTGTCGGTAACTCGATATGTCAAAAATCCAAAGTACTTGAAATACCAAAAAATTTCAAAGAAGTACAAGGCACATGACGAAAACAACACCCATAAGATTGGCGATACTGTCGAAATCGTTGAAACACGTCCTCTTTCAAAGGATAAAACATTTATCGTAAAATAGGCTTATGATTCAAACAGAAACAGTAGTAAAAATTGCAGACAACACTGGAGGTACAGTCGGAAAAGTTTTTAAGATTCTTGGTGGATCAAAGAAACGATACGCTGAACTTGGAGACAAAGTCATTATCTCTGTCAAAGTGGCACAACCACGAAAGGCAGTAAAGAAGAAAGACG
>CAYWZM010000025.1:0-9385 GCA_964462355.1 uncultured Candidatus Saccharibacteria bacterium | reverse complement strand
TCGTAGTTAAATGGATATAACAGTTCCGTCCTAAGGAATAGTTGCAGGTTCGATTCCTGCCGAAGACACAATAATACATGACGATGATTCGTCTCTTATTTTATGTCTTCGAGTGAGTCATTTGTTTGACTCACGTGCCGGAATCGAAAAGTATGAGTATGTCGCACGAAACGAAGTGAGTACGACACGAAGACTCTACTGTTCTCGTAGTGAAAGATTCCTGTCGAAGACACATACAAAAGAAAACAACCACGATGAGTGGTTGTTTTCTTTTGTGCTCGGGACCAGGGTCGAACTGGTGACCTATCCCTCTTCAGGGGAGCGCTCTACCAACTGAGCTACCCGAGCATTCTGTTTAATTTACTTCATATTCATTTATAACATGTGGTGGGTGGAGTGATCGGACTTTATCCTGCTATAAAGGCAGGGAACTGAGCTACCCGAGCATTCTATTTACTCCTTAATTCCTCCAAATTGATCAATTATTGATTGAACATTCTTAGATTCAGGGAAGTAATCCTGAAATGATTTGATGTTATCTTGTGCGCCTGAATATACAGACATCAATTGATCGATGTATGGCTGAATATAATAATACGCACCAAAAGTCATTCCTATAATCAAAATCCAATACAACATGCGCATCATTGCGGCACGTTTTTGTGAGCCACGAATACTTCTCAAAAGCTCATTGTTTTCCTTTGAGAGTTCAAGGTTTTCCTCTAAGAGTTTTTTAAGTTCGTCGTCCACGGCTTTTACTATATCAAAAATAGGTCGAAAAATCAAACACATACTATCTGGATAGTACGTGTGGTGATTAGAGAGATTTTACCTTAATGCTTGTTTGTCGGCCTTTATCGAGCTTTGGAAGCTTGATAATGAGAAGTCCGTGCTTTTCTATGGCTTCTGTGCTTTCTGGGTCAATTTCTTGAGGGAGGAGAATCGTACGAGAAAATGAACCCCAATACAATTCTTTTGTGAAATAATTTTCTTCGCTGATGGTGCGATTTTCTTCACGTTTTCCGCGGATGGTGATCATATCACGAGTGATATTGATCGAGAGGTCTTCTGGTCGTACTCCTGCTACCATTGTTTGTACAATTATTTCACCAGGAGTTTGGTATACGTCTACTGCAAGTTGTCCGCCTACGTCTTCTTCTTGCCATGATGAGTGACTATCGTCATGTACAGGCAATTTTGAAAACTTTGAAGGAGGTGTAGAAATAGTGCGCGAAGGTTGTTCGTCTTCGTAATGTTCATTGGAAAGTGATTCGTGTGAGTCATCCTCCATTCGTATTCCTCCAGTAAGTCTTTCAAAAAATGATCGTTTTTTTGCCATAGTGTGTTGTTGATTAATTTGGTAGTGGTTCAATAGGTTCGACATTCACGTGAGTAAGTGCTTCACTCATACGGCGCAGTTTTTCGAATAAAAGAATACTGATGATTGTAACTATCCAGAGGAAACCGAATACACTAAAAAAGTTTTGTCCGTCATTCTTCATTATAAAAAAGTTAAAGAGCGCATGCAATGCGATTGCTGTGAGTATCCCACCAAAAAGATATACTTTTTTTTGAAACCATGTGCCATAGAATGCAAGTCCCATGGATATTCCCACCATTGCACTTGATACTGCATGAAGAAGTGTTGCTCCGAGGAAACGAAGGTTGCCAGTGAGGAGTCCGACGGTTGTGTCGTTAGCTGAAAGCGGGTGTATTAGAAAGAGTGTATTTTCTAGAGCAGCAAATCCAAGTGCGGCCGCAATCATATAGATAGGGAAATCAATTGGCTCATCGACATATGCACTCTTGAATGCAACAAGTGCAACAGCGCTATACTTGATGACTTCTTCCATGGTTGCCCAGATAGTTGTGAGTAATACTTGGTTGTCTATGTGCGTACGTGCGAGTTGTTGGAAAGGAAGAACGAAAATAACTGTCGCCATTCCAAGGAGAAATGTCAAAAAGATGAGTCCACGAGGTTCGGGGCGTTCTTTGTCTTCCTCCTTAAGCCAAAACCATAACCAAAATAGAGCAGGGAAAACTCCCCCGACAAGTGCTACTAAAATAACTTTGTGATCGGTTATATCACCCATGGTTCTACTAGAAGTAGACGATCTTGAGATTTTGGAATCAATGACCAAAGTTCTTCGGTGACAAAAGGCATAAATGGATGCAATGTGATGAGTGAATCATGAAGTATTGCATACAAAAGCCATGCACGAGACTCTTTTTCTTCGGCAGTTCCATCTTTCAGAATCGGCTTACTCTCTTCTAGTATTGTATCAGCAAATGTTGACCATACATAGTGGTAAACTTTTTCACTTGCCATGTAGAAGCGATACTCTTCGATATCTTTTGTAATATCTTTTCGAATTTCTATAAATTCGTTCCAAAGTTCTTGATCACGAGAAGTGAGTGCTGGTTTATTTTCATAACGTACGTCATCCGGGATAGACGAGAGAACAAATCGTGTAATATTCCAGATTTTGTTTGCGAAATGCTTTTGTCCTTTGATTTTGTCTTCAGAAATCTTACTGTCTGTTCCTGGAGCCGTTCCCATCACAAGTGCCATACGGCCTGCGTCTGCGCCGTATTTCGAGCAAATTTCAAGAGGGTCCATTGCATTACCGAGTGACTTAGACATTTTTTGTCCTTTCGCATCACGTACAAGACCGTGTAGGTATACTGTTTCAAACGGAATTGTACCTAGTCCGTATGTAGTCATAAGAATCATTCTAGCAACCCAAAACGGCAAAATATCATACCCTGTTTCAAGTACTTGAGTGGGGTGGTAGATTTCCAAGTCATTTGTTTTTTCTGGCCATCCGAGTGTTGAGAATGTCCAAAGTCCTGAAGAGAACCACGTGTCGAGAGTGTCTTCGTCTTGAGTCCATCCGTCTCCTTCGGGTGCTTCAATTCCTACACATATTTCAGTAGTATCTGTGTTTATCTGCGAATCATCTGTGTCATATCCGCGTTTTCTGTACCAAACTGGGATTCTGTGTCCGTACCATATTTGTCGAGAAATACACCAGTCACGCAAATTGTTTATCCAATAAAAGTATGTTTTTTCAAAATAATCAGGAATGATTTTGATTTGTTTTTGCTCAACAACATTCTTCATGAGTTGTTTGAGTGTTGTCTTTGAACCGCTCTCAATATTTTTTATTTCTGAGTGGGGAATTGTAAATTCTTTGTTTACATCTATAAACCATTGTAGTTTTGGGAGAGGTTCAATGATTCCACCTGTACGTTCTGCGGTCGAAACATTTTGTGTGATCTCTTCTTCTTTTTCGAGAAGTCCTTCACTGCGAAGCCACTCGATGATTGCTTCGCGAGCTTCAGTGGTCTTCTTTCCGAGAATTCTCTCGTCACCTACAGTCATTTTTGCGTATTCATTAATCACTTGTACAGAAGGTAGATTGTGTCGTCGTGCAATATCTGCATCAATCATTGAGTGCGCTGGGGTGACTCCAAGTGCTCCTGTTCCAAAATCTTTTTCGACTGAGTCATCAGCGATAATTTTGATATGAATTGGCACACCACAAAATTCCATATCGTATTCTTTTCCGATATGGTCTTTATAGCGAGAGTCTTCTGGGTGTACTGCTACAGCAACATCACCCACTTTTGTTTCAGGGCGAGTAGTGGAAATAGAAATTGGAAAATCTTTGCTGTATTTAAATGTATATAGTTTTGCTTTTCGTTCTTCGTACACGATTTCATCATCGGCGATAGTAGTCTGACCTTTTGGATCCCAGTTGACCACACGTGTTCCGCGATAAATAAGCCCATCATCATACATTTTCTTAAACATGGTACGTACAGCTTTCGTACGAGTATCATCGAGTGTGAAAGCTTCGCGTGACCAATCACATGATGCACCCATTGCTTTGACTTGAGAAATAATTGTATCGTGAGAATCTTGTGCAAATTGATTGACACGGTTCAAAAGTTCTTCGCGACCAAGGTCGTGACGAGACTTACCTTCCTTTTTTTGAATTTCTTTTTCTACTTTAGATTGAGTAGCAATAGCAGCATGATCTGTTCCGGGAATCCAAAGAGTACGGTCACCTTTCATTCGATGATAGCGAATCATAATATCTTCGACTGCAAGCATCATCGCATGTCCCATATGAAGCACACCTGTCACGTTTGGTGGAGGAAGTACGATAGTGTAGGGCTGTGCGTCAGGTTTTGTCACTCCCGCATCAATGCATTTTTCAGGATTAAAAAGTCCTGATTCCTCCCATGTTTTGTAAATACGAGGTTCCGTCTCGACAGGGTCGTAGGGTTTTAATAATTTTTCTGGAATAGCTTTGTGTTCTTGCATAAGTATATTGACTATATCAAAAAAGCGGTTTTTTTTCTATTTTTCTTTTCGTGTGATTCACACAAATTTTAAGTTTGACAAAAGTATAAAAATATGTATAATGCAAACAAACGTTCAAACTATGAAAAATACATTATCAAATCTCGGGGTCGTACTCTTTACGATCATCGTGGTATTCGTGTCCTGTCAAAGACAAAAAATGAAGGAGCCACCAAAAGAATTTACCGGTGCAAGGTTTTCAATGAAAACCGCTGAGCAAAGAAATGGACCATTTCACGGGGTCACGTATCTTGTGACAACATACGGACTGGAAGTTGTTGTTGAGCAAGTTGAACTGGAAAAAATTACAGTAAAATTTCCGGTCAATGGAGTCTTCGAGACGTTCAGTCTTCCAATCGAAAATGTGCACAGTGGGTTTGTCTCAGGGCAAACTGCATATCTTACTATGGAGTATCGAGATATGTCTCCAGATGCAAAGTGGGAATATCATCTAAACCTAAAAAAATAGCTTTGCTGTTTGATTGTACGGAAACACAATGCTTGAATGTAGACTATTTGTCCATACGACCATTTGTAATGGTTTCCACGTATAGATAAGTGTGTGCATTGATCGTATGCAAAAAAATACAATCAACTACAAAGCGTGCTGGTTCACACAACGTGGGCCAGTTTTTATTTGAGGATACTAGAGTGACCAGTTGCCGTTGGCGCGAATGTCGAAGACATTCGCGCCTTTTTTATTTTTTAAAAATTGAAAATATCCCGCAACTCCAATCATGAGTGAGTTGTCAGTAGAAAAATCTTTTCGTGGGAAATACACGACGATTGATTCATCATATTCTTTGATTTTTTGAATGAGTTCGGATTGAAGATGTGTGTTGTTTGCCACTCCACCACCAACCATGACAGTCTGAATCCCATATTTTTCTACAGCATCAAGTGTTTTTTTGGCAAGCACCGCGATTGCAGAATCTTCAAATCCGCGCGCAATCTTGAGAACGGTTTCTTCATCAAGAGTTTCGAATTCTTTTGTCTTGTAAAGAACTGATGTTTTAAGGCCAGAGTATGAAAAATCAAAATCACCAGAACTAATCATTGGTTTTGGAAATGTAAATCCTTCGATATGTTTGGCGCGGGCGACTTGTGCGAGGCGAGTAATTTCTGGACCGCCTGGGTATGGGAGCCCGAGAATACGGGCGACTTTGTCGAATGCTTCACCAACAGCATCATCTTTTGTTTCTCCGATCTTTTCATAATTCATCCAGTCGGGAATAAGTACAAGTTCAGTGTGTCCACCTGAGACAAGAAGTGAAAGTGCCGGAAATACAATTGGTGCAAGTTCGAATGTGTGGTCGTGGGTTTGGGCTGCGACACTCATGACATGACCTTCCATGTGATTCACAGGAACAATTGGAATATTCCAAACAAGAGAAAGTGCACGCGCAAAATTTATTCCTACCCAAAGTGCTGGTTCAAGTCCAGGACCTGTGGTGACACATATCGCATCAATATGTGGCTTTTGCAATGTTGCCATTTTTTTTATGAATCGTTCGCAAAGATCTTGCTCGTGACTGAATATTTTTTCGAGTGTCATTTTCATTTCAGATGAGACTTCAGTTATTCCTTCAATGTAAAGCTCAGCGTCATTGAGCGCGTGTTCAAACAATGGCAAAATCGCAAGTGCATGCTCGCGTTTTGCGACAGCAGGGAATACGCCGCCAAATTCTTTGTGGATATCAATCTGTGAGACAACCTTGTCTCCAAGTATTGTGAAGCGAGGTGAATGCTCACCCTCAGAAATTTCAAGAATCGAAATCGCTGTTTCGTCGCAACTTGTTTCTATTGAAAGTATTTTCATTACTAATAGATACTAGCAGAAAAAGTGACATTTGACTATCTACTTTTATGTGATATAGTTTTGCTTAAACAAAAGCACAACATAATATGAACAATTCAGCATCTTCAAACAAGAGTTTCCTCAAGGCGGTTATCGTAGTAGGTCACTCTTGTGCCGGTAAATCAGGTATCTGCAGTCATCTATTACAAGTAGATAAAAAGATATCTTTCTCGGTATCGGCGACAACTCGACCAAGGCGAGAAAATGAAGTCAATGGAAAGGATTATATATTTCTATCAACATCTGTATTCCAGAAATTTATTGGTCAAAAAAGATTTATTGAACATGATTTTCAAAACACAGGTCATTATTATGGCACTCTTTGGTCAGAGCTTGAGAAAATAAACAACGCAGGAAAAACATGTCTTCTTGATGTAAACCCAATTGGTGCTGATAACCTTATTAATCATTTCGGTTCATCTGCAATTACAATTTTCATTACTGTTCCCGGCCAGTCCGCCGAGGAAAAAATTGAAGTCTTAAGAAAAAGAGCGCGGATCAATAATATAGATATTCGTGATGACTTTGAGAGTAGGATGTCTCGTGTGTATGACGAGCTTCGTTGGGCAAAAGAAAGGGAAATTGAGCACTGGGTTGAAAATGGAAATCTTAATCAAGCATGTGAACATGTTGCAAATGCTGTTGGGTATGCAAAACAGCAAATGAGAAAAAATGCCCGATTCGTCGGGGTGGCAACAAAGTAGTAACGAAAAAATAAGCGCGCATTTTTGTGCGCTTTTTTATTTTACATCTTTAAAATATGTTCTTTGTGTGGTATTGTAGAAGAATCATGGATTACAAAAAACTTTCCGAAATTCTTTACCCGAATATCTCAAAAACAGTTTCAGATTGGGAATCAGTGTATCCAAAACGGAATCTCAAAGAAGGTGCATTTGTCACACGCTTCGCTCCATCACCAACTGGATTTATTCACATCGGAGGAATTTATACTGCAGTTGCAGAAGAACGTCTTGCTCATCAGTCCGGCGGTGTGTATATCCTTCGTATTGAAGATACAGACAAAAATCGAGAAAAGGACAATGGTGTCAATGAAATTGTAGATTCGCTTGCACAGTTTGGACTTGTTCATGATGAAGGTGTGTTTAACAATGGCGAAGAAAAAGGTGAGTACGGTCCGTATATGCAGAGTAATCGACTCGATATCTATCATTCATTTGCAAAACATCTTGTGTCGATTGGTCGTGCGTATCCGAGTTTTGCAACAAGTGAAGAACTCGATGCAATTCGCAAAGAGCAAGAATCAAGTAAGGTAAAGCCCGGTTACTATGGTGTCTGGGCAAAAGATCGCGAGTTGTCAATTGAAGAAGTAGAAGACAAAATAAAAAACGGTGTACCGTATGTAATCCGCCTCAAATCTCTTGGTGTTGAATCACCGCGTCAATTTCATGATGAAGTAAAAGGAACTATTTCTGTACCACTAAATGATCAAGACAGTATTCTTTTGAAATCAGACGGATATCCCACATATCACTTTGCACATGTGGTAGATGATTATCTTATGGGAACTACACATGTGATTCGTGCAGATGAATGGCTTTCGTCGCTTCCTCTTCATATTGAACTCTTTGAAGCTTTTGGTTTTTCTTTGCCAAAGTTTGGGCATCTGTCTCCAATTATGAAGCTCGACGGTACAAAGCGAAAATTAAGTAAACGAAAGGATCCAGAAGCTTCTGTGTCGTACTATATTGAGCATGGATATCCATCGGTTGCTGTTATTGAGTATGTGCTCAATCTTCTTAATTCTTCGTTTGAAGACTGGCGAAAAGATAATCCGACTTTGTCCTATACAGAATTTCCTGTTCGGTTGGACAAAATGTCAGTATCAGGTGCACTCATGGATATAGTAAAACTCAATGACATTAGTAAGAATATAATTGGTGCCATGACAGCAGAAGAGTTGTATGAAAACACTCTCAAGTGGGCAAAAGTATACGACATGGACTTTTCGCAACGACTCGAAACTCAAAAAGACTACACACTTGAAGTACTAGGTATCGAACGTGGAGGTGAAAATCCTAGAAAGGATTTTGCAATGTATTCAGAAATAAAAGCTGGTATCTCGTACATGTATGATGATTTGTATGATCGTGATGCTGTAGCGAGCGTTCTTGACTCACTTCTCACTAAAGAAAAAGTCACAGAAATAGTGCACACGTTTGGTGTACACGAAATTCACGCGACGAACAAAGACGAATGGTTTGAAGAAATGAAATCAGTTGCAGGAACGCTCGGATATGCTCCTGATGGAAAAACATTCAAGGCAAATCCTGAAAATTACAAAGGAAGTATTGCAGATGTTGCCATGGTGCTTCGTGTTGCACTGACAGGACGGACAAAAACACCAGATATGTTTGCACTTATGAAAGTCCTTGGATTTAAAAGAGCACAAGAGAGATTTGCTTCATATGCATAATAGTAAAAACACCCAAATCTTTGGGTGTTTTTACGTCGCACTTATTGTTGTGTAGATTCTGGTTGAACTTTTGGTTCAATATCACTACATGAACACATCATACACTTTCCGCATCCGCACATTTTTCGTACGATTGAAAATCGTCCACTACCTGAAAAGATAAGTGAGAGGTTTGCGACAAAGAGAATAAATGGTGTCATCACAAGAGCCATATCTTTGTAGGTGAGACTGATCGCAACTCCCATTGTGATTGCAAGAAGTGTTGCTCCTGGTCGAGTAAAGATACCAAGAAGTACAAGTATTCCTCCGATAAGCTCACTAAATGATGCGATGTATGCCCATACTGCACCGATTCCCATTGTTCCAAACATTGCAACTGTTTGAGAAAGATTTGAAACTTTCATCCATCCTGCCATGATAAAAATCGCCGCAACGCCGATTCGAAGAATTAAAATTCCAGTATCGCTATTCATCCATGAACATTTTTTATGTATTTTTGGTAACATTTTGTATTTTAAATAAATAATAATTGTGAGTAGTATACCATGAAAAAAAATGTTTACGAAACATCATTTTTTTGGTATTGTATATGATACTTGCGCGGTTAGCTCAGTTGGTAGAGCATTCCCTTGACGTGGGAAGGGTCAGAGGTTCGAATCCTCTATCGCGCACCTTAAACGAACTAAACGGCTTTTTGGAAGCCAAGAGGTGGGACGCGCGA
>CAYWZM010000024.1:0-9426 GCA_964462355.1 uncultured Candidatus Saccharibacteria bacterium | reverse complement strand
CCGTTTTCTGCACCAGTTCCTGAACACATGGATAATCTCATGCAAAAGAAAGATATTGGAAGTATTATTGCAGCACAGTACGACATCGTACTCAATGGGTACGAGATCGGAGGCGGAAGTATTCGAAACCATAATCCTGAAGCATTAAAAAATGTATTCGAGATTATAGGTCATAAGAGTGAAAATATTGATGCAAACTTTGGCCATATGCTTCATGCGCTTGCTTCGGGAACACCTCCACACGGAGGCATTGCATGGGGGTTTGATCGATTTGTTATGCTTTTGCAAGGTGAACCAAATATTCGCGAAGTTATAGCATTCCCAAAAACAGGAGAAGGCCAGGACCTTATGATGGAATCACCTTCGGAAATAAAAGATACTCAGCTCAACGAACTCGGTATTCTAATGAAAAAGAAGATATAAAAAAGCCCCGCACGTGCGGGGTTTTTTGCTAGACACCTTTGATATGTGTTGACTCAAAGAGGTCTGCAACATCCTTTGCGATGTGTTTTCTAAGGACATCAAGCTCACTATTTGTGAGGAAAGCCTTAGTTCCAAAATCACTCATATCACTATGCAGAATCTGACCCAAGGTAATTTTTCTAGGTCCTTCATCACCACACGGTTCTATGAATAAATACAACAAATATCTGCAAAAATTAGTAAGTGCCTTGATGTCTGGGTTCGATACAATCAAATCCTTCTTGTCTTTAAGCGACACTACAGTCTCTACATTTTCTGATGGTTCAAAATTTACATCAAGACCGGAAAGTAGATTAAATTTTTGAATAAAATTCTTCAACGTAATAACAACCTCACGATACTCTTTATGCTCGCTATCACTAAATGCGCGGATCCGATTTACTGCCGGATTAAAAATTTCACTGAACTTTATTTCTGTTTCAAGTACATGATGATGACTCTGATTTTGCTTCATAAGCCACATGAAGTATGAATATACAATACTCAACTGAGTGCCTGTGGCCGAAAAAGATGTATAATTTCGGGTCATTTGTTGGGGTGTTGCTGTGTTCTTGTGCATGCTATTTGTTTTTTTAAGGTTCGAAGTTTATTTATACATATTTCAAATAAAAATGTCAATAATTGGGGATTGTCGTTTTAACGTTATTATTAGAAGTAATGGAAACAACGGAAACACTTTCATACAAAGTGAAAACCGCAGTATTTGAAGGTCCTTTGGAGCTTCTTCTTTCGCTTATCGAATCACGTAAGCTTTTTATCAATGAAATATCACTTTCCGAGGTCACTGATGACTATGTGTCATACATTCGAACACTCAACGAACGGTCGTTATCTGATGTAACAGGTTTTATCAGCATTGCAGCTACATTAATTCTCATAAAATCACGATCACTTCTGCCAGGAATACCACTTACTCAAGACGAAGAAAAATCTATCGTCGATCTTGAATCTCGGCTTCGTATGTATCAGGTCATCAAGGAAGTGAGCGAAGACATAAAAACCATATTTGGCAAACGGCTTCTATTTACTGCTCCAGAGAAAAGAGTTATTTCATTTGAAAATCTTTTTGTTCCAGACGAACGAATTTCAAAACACTCAATGCATACGAATGTTTTTGATGTCATTCACGCATTACCAAAAAAAGAAGCGCCACTTCCAAATATTGAAATTAAAAAAGTGTTTAGTATCGAAGAAATGATTGACTCTCTCACTACACGAATCACGAGCGCAATGAAAATGTCATTCAATGAGTTTGCCAACAGTCACACTTCCGATGTAGAAACATATAAAGAAAAAAAGGTGTATGTCATAGTGAGTTTTCTTGCTATGCTAGAACTTGTACGGCAAGGTCTTGTTGACGTTGTCCAAAACAACACATTTGACGATATGGAAATCGTAAAATACGAAGAAGTGACAATTGCACGAGTAGATGACCAAGATGACAACCTAGATACCATAGTCAACTAATCAAAATACTTTTTATGAATATTAGCGCACAAATTGAAGCATTACTTTTTTACAAAGGTGAACCACTCTCTTGCGAGGAAATGGCAAGAGTATTGAAAGTAACCGAAAGCGACGTTGAAGAAGGTCTTCGCGCACTCAAAAATTCTCTTGAAGACAGAGGCTTAACTGTGATTGAAGCCAACAATCAGTACACACTTGGCACACGAAAAGAAGCATCGGAACTACTCGAAAATCTAAGGAAAGAAGAGCTTAATAAAGAACTCTCTAAGGCATCACTTGAAACACTTTCTGTTATTTTATACAAAGGTTCTGCAACTCGTGGTGATATTGATTATGTTCGCGGAGTGAATTCAAGTTTTATACTGAGAAACCTACTTATGCGTGGTCTTATTGAAAAAACAACAGACAAGGAAGACACCCGTAAACTCGTGTACACTCCAACAATTAAAACACTTCAATTTATGGGAATTAGTTCACTTGACGAACTCCCCGAGCGAGAAAAAGTTCTTCGTGCACTCGAAGGTGCAATTGAAGATACAAAAGAAGATTTAGAGACATTAGGGGAATCTGGTGACACCACTATATAGCTATGCAGAATGAATGGAAGATTGAAATCAAATTAATTCTTGTTTTTTGCGCAGTGTTTGTACTGGGCGTTTTGTATTTTTATGGAGTAGGAAGAGTACGAATGCAAGAACAATACATCGCATCAAAAATCTCACTTATACAAAATTCTTTTGATACTTTTACCCCAACGTCAAAGTCGGTCTACGTATATGCGCCAGAAAGTGATTATATTCTTTTTGCACATCACGAATACACAACACTACCTCTCGCTTCACTTACCAAAATAATGACTTCTGTTGTTGCCTTGGAGAAAATGGACCCGACAGACAAAATCACAATAGACGAAGAAGCGAAGAACACCTATGGTGACAATGGTCTTGTACTCAATGAATCGTGGCAATTGTATGACTTGATACAGTTTATGATGTTTGTCTCATCAAACGATGGGGCACAAGCGATTGCACGTTTTTACGATACTCATTATGTCTCAAATGATCCTTTAAATAATTCCACGTTTGTAACAGAGATGAATTACACTGCGCAAAGTTTCTTGCTTCCATCCTTATCATTTAGAAATGCATCGGGGCTCGACGAAGAAGAAACAACAGGCGGCGAAGGCAATGCACGAGATATTGCACAACTTTACTACAAACTCTATCTAGAACATTCTGATGTTGTTACGAACAGTGCAGTTTTTAACCAAAACTACACAAGCATTGACGGAATAACTCATTCTCCAACAAACACCAACATTCTTCTTGAAAATGACAATGAAGGGGTACTTGGCTCAAAAACTGGATATACAGCAAATGCAGGTGGAAATCTTATTATGTTGCTTGATACAAAACTGGGTGAACCGGTTGTCTTGGTTGTATTAGGGAATACGATAGACGGCAGATTTCAGGAAATGAAAGATATTCTCGCTCGTACTCGAGAATTCACAAATAGACTTTATTCGCTGGGACTTTCATTTAACAACCTCAAGTAGTAGGGAATGTAGTATACTATACAAACGTATGAGTATCATCAAAGTAATCTTTCCAACAGTTTTAAGCTTTATTGTCGGCATGGCAATCACGCCGTTTTTTTCCCATTATTTTTATAAATATAAATTGTGGAAATCAGTAAGTAGACAAACAGACAACCCAGATGCAATTTCAAAAGCTTTCCAGAAAATACACAACGAACAGGAAGAAGTGCGTACTCCACGAGTTGGAGGAATTATTATTTGGGCTTCAGTAGGACTCACCTCGCTTTTACTTTTTGTTCTTGCGAGACTTTTTCCGAACGATATCAGTACACGCCTTGAGTTTGTAAGCCGTAACCAAACATGGCTTCCGTTTTTAGGTTTTTTTGTTGGAGCACTTATCGGTCTTTTTGAAGATTTTCTAGAAGTATTTGCAAATAAAAAGCGTTTTATTCATGGACTCTCAAGTCGATACCTTGTATCTGTGGTTATAGTTATCGCACTTTTGAGCGGGTGGTGGTTTTATTCAAAACTCGGAATGAGTTCTCTTGCAATTCCATTTACACATTTACGGCTTGAACTTGGGCTTTATTTTATACCAGTTTTTGTTCTGGTAATGCTCGGAACATTTTCTAGTCGTGTAATTGATGGCATTGATGGTCTTGCCGCAGGAGTTATGGCGAGTGCATTTAGTGCATTTACGGTAATTGCCTTTTCGCAAAACCAAATCGACATTTCGGCACTTTGTGGAGTTATCACAGGAAGTATTTTGGTTTTTTTGTGGTTCAATATTCCTCCTGCGCGCTTCTATATGGGAGAAACCGGAATGCTTGCACTCACAGTCACATTGGCACTCGTGGCCTTTCTGACTGACTCTGTACTCTTGTTGCCAATCATAGGATTTCCACTTGTTGCAACATCACTCTCATCAGCACTTCAAATAGCATCAAAAAAATACTTTGGTAAAAAAATATTTCTAATAGCTCCTCTTCATCATCATTTCGAAGCACTCGGATGGTCTCGTCCAAAAATCACCATGAGATATTGGGTTGTCTCAATTATTTGTGCTTTCACAGGAGTTTTGATTTCAATGTTTTTGTAAGTTGTTATCATGCACATGCTTAAAAAACTTTTTGAAAAAAGCGATAAGGTCTTTTTAGGAATTACACTCTCACTTGTCATTGTGGGTGTGATTGTGTTTGTTTCTGCATCACTTGGGATACTTGCGCGTAGTGAACAAAAATTTTACGGTGTGATATTCAATCAAATTCTTTTTGGTGTTGTGTTTGGTTTGAGTGCACTCATAATAATGATGAATATCAATTATCTGACCATAAAAAAATATGCATTTCATATTATGGTTTTCACACTTCTCCTCACTGCACTTGTATTTGTCCCAGGTCTCTCATATGAACACGGAGGAGCTCGACGATGGATTTCGATTGGATCAATCCAGTTTCAACCGGCAGAATTTCTCAAAATTGGATTTGTGATTTATTTTGCAGCGTGGCTCGCATGGATGAAGAACAAGGTCCATGATATCAAAAAAACACTTTTACCATTTTCACTATTAGTACTTATAATTGCGGGTATACTTTTGAGACAGCCGGACACAAAAAGCCTTATTTTGATAGTCGCGACAGGACTTGCAATGTGTATTGTGTCAGGTGTTCCTTGGAAGTATATTGGCGGCTTTTTGGGAATATCTATAATTGCATTTGGAATACTTGCATGGTCAGTACCTTATTTGAGAGATAGAGTTGAAACTTTTATACATCCGGATAAGGATGCACAAGGCTCGGGATGGCAAATCAATCAATCACTCAATGCAATAGGTTCAGGTGAAATTGTCGGACGAGGCCTCGGACAAAGTATTCAAAAATTTGGAAGTCTTCCAGAACCACAAGGAGATTCGATTTTTGCCGTACTCGGCGAAGAGTTTGGGTTTATTGGATCTACCATCGTAGTGATTTTGTACTTACTCTTTGGATTGCGAGGCCTTCGGATCGCCTCACATTCACAAGATCAATTTGGTAGACTGCTTGTGACTGGACTTGTTATACTTATAATTGGTCAATCGTTTTTAAATATTTCATCACTTGTTGGACTTTTTCCACTTACGGGGGTACCACTGGTGTTTATGAGTCACGGAGGAACATCAATGATGATTGCACTTGCATCGACCGGAATAATACTAAACGTATCAAAATCACAACGTGCTCATATTCATAAATAAGAAATTATTTTATTATTAAACACTCTATTACATTATATGAAAATTGTTTTTACAGGAGGCGGGACCGCAGGGCACTTCTATCCAAACATCGCAATTGCAGAAAGTTTCAACGCACTTCTTGATAAAGAAAAAATAATTCAGGCAGAGTTATTTTACTTTTCTGATTCTGAGTACGACAAGTCTGCACTCTATGAAAGCCGAATCAAATTTGTGCAAATTCCTGCAGGAAAACTTCGTGTAGGAGGAGGTGGTATTCAAAACTTTTTTGATATTTTTGTAACTGCATATGGAATACTGATTGCACTCATAAAACTCTACTCACTATATCCAGATGTAGTCATGGCAAAAGGAGGGTACGCAAGTTTCCCAACACTTTTTGCTGCACGTTTACTTAGAATTCCAGTTGTAATTCACGAATCCGATTCAACTCCTGGACGTGTGAGTCAGTGGGCAGGGAAGTTTGCAGAGAGAATTGCTCTATCATATCAAGATGCAGCTCCATTTTTTAATTCAGCGAAAATTGCACTTACAGGACAACCAATCAGAGAAGAACTCAAGAATCCAGCGAGAGAGGGTGTATTCGACTTTTACAAACTTGATCCGACAGTTCCTGTAGTTCTTGTGCTCGGAGGCTCACAGGGGGCAGAAATCATCAATAATGCTGTTTTAGACGCATTACCAACACTTCTACCAAAGTTCCAAGTCATACACCAAGCTGGGATGAAAAATCTTGAGTCAGTCAAGGGTCAAGCGGAAATTACAATGACAGACAACAGGAAAATTCTTGAAGAACACTATCGTCCTATTGGATTTCTTAATGTGCTCGGAATGCGCATGGCAGGAGGTGCTGCGTCAGTAGTAATCACTCGAGCTGGTTCAACATTGTTTGAAATTGCATCATGGAACACACCGTCAATTGTTATACCAATCACAACATCTCAAGGAGATCACCAAAGAAAAAATGCATACACATATGCTCGAAGTGGAGGGTGTTCAGTTATCGAAGAATCAAATCTTAGTCCTGCGATTCTAGCACAAGAAGTAGAGAAAATTCTTGAAGACGAAACACGACGACAAAAAATGATTACAGGTGCAAAACAGTTCATGGGAGCAAACAACGCAGCAGATGTGATCGCTCAAGAGTTACTTACTATCGCACTTTCTCACGAGGAAAAATAGGATTCAAAAAGATGGCAGCGTCGCTGCCATCTTTTTGAATCTACACACACCAAGTAGCGTTTTGTACTTCGGTTTTTTACGATATACTGTGTAAATACCGATGAATAAAGGATTTTTTAGTACAACTCTTAAGTTTTTCTCACTATGCGCACTTATCTCAATGAGTGCATTCTCTGTCATAGACAACTCACACACGAAACTCTTCGCTCAGTCAGCCGATGAGCTTCGTGATAAAATAGACCAACAAAACAAAGAAATCGAGCGACTTGAAGAAGAAATTAAACAGTACTCACAACAACTAGTTGAAACAGGGAAGCAAGCAAACTCTCTGCAAAACGAAGTAAGAGAACTTGATCTTACCCGCAAAAAACTTCTTACAGATATCAAAGTTACCGAAAACAAAATAAACGCAAAAAATTTAATAATCAAAAAACTCGAGCTGGAAATCGGAAAGAAGTCTGATTCTATCGACACCAATACAACCGCAATTCATGAAGGAATTCGCAGAGTAAACGAACGCGACCAAACCACTCTCGTTGAAGCAATTTTGAACGATGGTGATTTTTCTGATATATGGAGAGAAGTTGACGAGACGCTTATGGTACAAGAAAAAGTACGGAGTCATATTGTGGTACTCCACGAAGTTAAAGGTGCACTTGAAGGAGACAAAGACGAAGCGACAACCGCAAAACGCGAACTCGAAGGACTTAAAAGTGAATTAAGTGCACAGAAAAAAATTGTCGATCAAAACACTGCCGAAAAAAATCGTCTTCTCAAAGAAACAAAAAATCAAGAGTCAGCGTATAAAACTCTTCTTGCTCAAAAGCAAGCACTCAAGGCTCAGTTTCAAAAAGAAATTGACGAATACGAATCTAAGCTCCAATACATTCTCGATCCAAGCAAACTTCCCGAGGGCGTTGTCTTTTCATGGCCAGTAGACAACGTGTTTGTCACACAGCGATTTGGAGTCACTTCTGCATCAAAACGGCTCTATGCATCTGGTTCACACTCAGGAGTAGACTTTCGTGCTTCAGTCGGAACACCAGTACGTGCAATGGCAGATGGTGTTGTGGAAGGCATAGGTGACACAGACCTTTCGTGTCGTGGAGCATCTTTTGGAAAGTGGGTATTCATTCGTTACAACAATGGACTCGCAAGTACCTATGGACACCTTTCACTCGCTACAGCACAAGAAGGACAAAAAGTTAAGAGAGGAGACGTAGTTGCATATTCCGGAAACACAGGATACTCAACTGGTCCACATCTGCATGTTTCTGTATATGCAAGTGAAGCGGTGAAAGTAGATACCAAACCATCAATTAGCTGTAAAGGAAAAATTTTCCGTCAGCCACTTGCAGCACGAAGTGCGTATCTCGATGCACTTGAATATCTTCCAAGAAATTTTGCATCAAAAGACTAATCAATTCTCCACAACACTGTGGAGAATTTTTGTTTGCAAAAAGTTTTGCTATGTTTATAATACATAGAGGTTTAATTGGTAAATAACCCACGGAATGCGAGGTGGCTACATCGCAAAAGATGGGTACACCTTTAGTTGTACCACCTCGCTTCCGTCTACGACGCACATTCAAAAAAATACTATTTCTTCTTTTTCCGCATCGTCATCACCCGAGCTCAGGCCGCACCACAGATAGCTCGGGTGTTTTTCTTTACAACTATTTAAAAATAGGTTATATATAATAAGCTTTAGTCAAAGCTAGGCGGGAAGGAACCTGACTACCATATCAGACCTTCTCGCCAGCTTTACTGTTCTTCAATCAAATATTCGTGATTTACCAATCACGCAACACGCCGTACGATGATGTCCCATAGTCACGCGGCAGCCCAGCTCGAGGACGGTACTTTCTACCACCTCGGGCTTTTTTATTTCTTCAATCTTTTAAAAAAGTGTTGAATATCATATACTCCAAATACTTATGTATCTGGACGTACGAACAAAAGAAGAATACGAGGAAGGTCACTATCCTGATGCGCTTCACCACGATCTTGCACTACTTATGCAAGGCATCATGCCACCACTCGAGAAAACGATTGAACTCAAGGTGTATTGTCGTAGTGGTAATCGCTCAGAAATTGCAAAAGAAATTCTTTTAGAAAACGGATTTACCAATGTCACAAACATCGGTGGTTTCAATAATTAACATGTCATACTACGAAGGCATAGGAAAAAAGAACAACAAGTATCCGCAAGAACCCGAGCTTGTTCTTGATTTTCACGGATACACCACCGCCGAATGCAAAGACGCACTTGATGAACTCATCCAGGAAGGCGAATTTTCGCATGTACGAATAATCGTTGGAAAAGGGAAGAATAGCGTAGATGGTCCAATATTACCCAATTTTGTTCGAAATTACCTCACCGAACACAACATACGATTCTCTCAATCCAAGCTTCAACACGGCGGAGAAGGCGCGTTGGAGGTGTACATAAATAAATGAAATATTAATAACTTTAAATTTTAAAATGAAATCAAAAATAATACCTTTTATATTTGCAGTTGGAGCA
>CAYWZM010000023.1:0-9869 GCA_964462355.1 uncultured Candidatus Saccharibacteria bacterium | reverse complement strand
TGTTTGTATTTTTCTGCGAGAAGAGTTGCAAGTCTGTACTGTACTTCGTTTGTGTCTTGGTATTCATCTACATGAATAAATTTCCATTTTTCTTGGTAGTAATCCAGCACGTCTTTGTGGTTGGTAAAAAGAGTGACTACATTTAAGAGAAGATCATCAAAATCAAATGCATTTTCTTTTCGTGCGAGTTCCTCATATCTCTTCCACACAAGTGCAACTGTTTTTTCATAACGACTGACTGCATCTTTGTGAAATGTTGAACAGGTAATAAATTCATTTTTACTTCGAGAGATGACACTTTTTATTTTGCGAGGTTCCCATTGTTTTGGGTCGAGGTTGTGTTCTTTGAGTGCGTCTTTGATAAGCGACAACGCATCACCTTCATCAAGTATTGTGAAGTGTCGTGTTGCACCCACCTTGGCAGCTTGTTCTTTGAGAATCGATACACACAATGAGTGAAACGTACTCACAAATGGGCGCTCTTCTTGAAGTCCTTCTTTCTCAAGATTGGCAATAACACGTTCGCGCATTTCTTTTGCTGCTTTGTTGGTGAACGTAATTGCGAGAATTTGATTTCCTGGAATGCCTTCTTTTATCAGGTGAATAATTCTATGTGTAACTGTTTTTGTTTTTCCTGCACCTGCACCAGCAAGTATCAAAAGTGGTCCATGTGTGTGAAGCACTGCTTCTTGTTGTCTTTCGTTGAGGCCGTGTAAATAGTTCATCTATGAAACTATACCATACTCTTTTTGTACTTTATTAAATAAAAAATCACCAGAATTTCTGGTGATTTTTTATTGATGAAACATATTACGATTCAACTTGATTCATGACATTTGTCATCTCATTTTTGAATGCATCAGATTCCTCTTTGATTATTGTTTCAATCGTGGGAACTTTTTCTTGTAAAAAGGCAAAGAGTTCTTCTGGGTTTTTGTCTTGATCTAAAAGTGTTTCAAATTCGTTTTGTTCACTTTCAGACATGTGGTCAAGTGCTCGCATGAGAACTGATTTGTAAATGATTCCTCCAATGCGAGTGAGAAGCTCTTCTTGCTTTTCTGGTGGAAGTGTTGAAAGACCAAACTCCTCACCAATTTTTTGTAATAATGGATTCATGTTGTTTGAGTGTGGTGATAGTGACTATCACACTAGTTCTAATTGTACACACCATCAGTTTCTACGCTTCGACGTGCGCGGGCATTGATTTTTTGTCTGGTCTCTTCACTTATTCGCGGTTCGGAACTGTCATCTTTTCCGTAAAGCATATCACCCACTTCCTTGTCTGTTATGTGGTGAGTGATTTTGTATTCATTCGCACGAATGAAGTAATCTTTGAGTAATTCACCTTCACGTGGTGCAAGTCCTGTCTCGGCACGAAGTGATCGTGCATACTCACCAAGTGTAAAGAATTCTCCTTGATCAGAATTTTGAAGCTTGCCTGTTTCGAGGGCTTCAAACAGATGATTTCCGGTAACTTTGTTGTTTTCAATGAAGCTTAGAGTTTTTGCCCATTCCTCTGTTTTCATTCCTGGTGTTGATCCACCCAAAAGAAAGTTTGGCTTCTGGAACATGCTGTTGATGTCTTTGTTGAATTCTTGTTCTGCCAAAGAGTGTATTTCTTTTGTGTTGAGTGATTCCACAAATTCCTTTGCAGTGACCTCTTGTTGAGGTAATTCTTGCGGTCTTGTTGGAGTCATCGCATCAATTTCAGGATCTTTTGTGTAAAAGGTGTTTTGCCTAAAACCTACATCTTCATTTGGGTTAACACTCTTCAAGTTTGCTGTGTTCTTTTCCGTTATTGAACTGTTGTCCGTGTAATCATTTGGATCGACACTTTCTATTTTTTGTGTGTTGTCGGAATATGTTGTAGTGTCATTTGGATTAATACTTTGTGGCATTTCTTGTGCTACTGATAACTTGTGCACATGATTAGTATCAATCATTTTTCCATCAAACCCTTTTTGTTCTGAAAGATAATCTACGGTACCGTTTGTATCTTTGAAGTAAAGATTTCCTTTGGTATCAAAACCAAGCTGTTCACCTTTGTGCATGAGTGCACTCTCTGCACCTTGTGATGGATTATAAAATCCGTATTTTGTAGCAAGTGCTGTAGGGTCTCCTTCGAGAATTTCCCTCACATTTGCGGGTGCAAGTTTTGGATCAGGATATGATGCGACAAGTTTTTCTTTTAAGTCCTTGAATGTTTCGATTGCACCAAGTTTGTCTGCTTCGACTGAAATAGTTTCTGTGCGAGATGAGAGTGGTGCTTCTGGTTTTGGAGTAGAAATAGGTTCACTTATTTTTGGTTGTGAAGGTTCTGATGTTGGTTGATTAACTGCCACTGTGTCGTGCGGAGCTTCCGGTGCTTTGAATGATGACTCTCCAGAAAATGAAACTGCTTCTTTTGGAGCTTGTGTAGAAAGTGTATCAGAAATCGGTTTGATTGATTCGGCGGGAATCGTAGCAGCAGGTGTTAGCGATGAATCTGTTTGGTATTCTTGGTGTTGTGATTCGCCTATTCTTTTAATTGCACTTTCTGAATTTTCAGATAATTCATGTATTTTCTCGTTAATTTTTTCTACAAAATCTCTACTGGTTTCTCCTATGTTATTTATTATTCCCTTTGTTCCTGTTTTGATTTCATCAATTGTGTTGAGTGATAGTGTATTCTTGATAGCATCTAATGAGTGCACATCCTCAACTAGGGAATTTTTTAGGTGTGATATTTTTTCTGTAACATTTTCTACTCCGTGTGATATATCTGGGCCTATTCCTGAAGCTGCTACTCCAGTGCCTATTCCAAAGAGTGTTTTTGTTATTATTCTTCCGTATTCTTCTTTCTTCTCTCGCGCTATTCTTTTTTCATAACGCATTTCAGCGCCTTTTAGGATGTTTTCGAAATTGTCTCCATCCTCAAATTGTTTGAAAAAGTATTCAGAATTTTTATTTTTTGCAATTAATGAATTTTCTTTTGTGTCACCAATAATTGCGTCGTACGCTTGTCCACCAAGTGTCGAAGAGAGTTTTCCGATTGTTGCTCCGTATATAGTTGATTTCGTAAGCCGTGTAGCTCCATATGAAACTGCGGCACCTGTTGATGCAAATGTTCCTGCACCAAGCATTGCCCCTGTTATTAGAGTTGTGCTAATAACTGTCCTTTGCCATGGCTTTAGCTTGAGGTATCCATCAAGTGCTTTTTTGAAAATACCTTTTTCTTTAGCAGGAAGTGTTTCTGCTTGAAGTGCAAGAAGTGATTCGCGTTCTTTGACTACCACCTCGTCAAATACATTTCCTTTAATGAATTGTTCAAGAGCATGATCTTTGTCGCCATCTTCGAGTTCTCCGTTTTGAATCTTGTTTTCTATTTCCGAAATGTGCTGTTTGATAAGGCTTTTACCATATGCAACTTTCTTTTGGTCGTAAAGTGATTTGAGATTTTTTAACTCTTCAGGAAGTTGTTCTTCTTTTATTTTTTTTCCAAAACCAAAGAAGTCTCGAATTTTGTTGATACTGTTTTGTGTTTTTCTGTGGTTGTCGAGGAACTTTTTTTGTTTTTCAGCGTATTCTTTACGTGCGCTTTCAAGCTCGAGAAGTTCAGGTGATTTTGGAATTTCATTCAACACTTCATTTTTTTCACCAGAATTTTTTTCTTGTGTATTGAGTGTGCCATCTTCGTATGCCTCTGCTACAGATTTTTCTGTTGGCGCAAATGTGTCATTGATATTTTTTTCTTCATGTGTGTATGACTCATTTACTGTTTTTGTTGATGAATTATTTTTTGATCCTTTCTCGTGTATGCCTACTTCTGCTTCTTCCTCTTCTTTCGATTTATATGGACTTAGAGATTCTGCTTTTTGTATTTCTTCGTCAATCTGGTCAACAAGTTTTTGATCGTAAGACGTACCTGTGCTTTCGGTGAGGAGTCTTCTTTTTTCTTTTAACTCTTTAATTTTTTCTTGTATGGTGTTGAACTGGTTGATGCGAAGTGTGAGGTTTACTATTTCTTCTTGATTCCCTTCGAGTGCTTTCTCGATTTTTTCACCAGAAGTTTTCTGTATTGAGTCACGGGCATTTTTTTCAATTTCATCAAGTGTTTCGTTGAGAGATTTTCGAGGTAGTGTGCGTGGCTTTAATACTCTAGGTGTTGTAGTTTTCTCTTGAACTATTTTATTTGCAGGTTCTGCGGTTGGTGTGTTTTTTCCTTGTTCTTTTTTGAGTTCATTTTTGAGCATTAAGATTGTTGGGTCTTGCTCGTCCATGCCACCTTTTAGAAGTGATGTTATTTGTTTTTGAAGAAATTGTTCCGCTTCTGATTTTTCTGGTGCGATTACTGGTGCTGGGTTTGATTCTTTTTTGTTGTCGATAGGTCTTTGTGCATTCTTAATTGGAAAAATAGTATTTTTTGAAGGTGTAGGTTTTGTGTATTCTTTGTTGGTGATTCTTCGTCCTTCGGCTGGCCATACAATTTTAGAAGTTTGCGGAGTTGGTGTCTCGATTGATTTTTCAGAAATGTTGCGCACCATTTTTTTTGCTTCACGAAGCATTTTAGCTTCCTCTCTTTTTTCAAGTTTTTTCAAATGTGTTGCGTCGATGTTTTCGAGTTCATCTTTTGTAATTTGAGGAAAAACTGTTGAGACTAGTTTATTCGTTTTTTGTTGAAGTTTAGATTTTTTTTCTTGATCCTTTTTTTTAAAATATTCTTTTGATTCTTGTGATTCTTTGTATGCTGATGATGTGTACCTAAAATCATTGTTTGTAGTAAGTGGCTTTTTTTGAGCAAATCCCTTTTTGGGCTTTATCGAATTTTGGTTTTTTGAAGCAAAAAAATCTGCAACCTGTGTGTCATCTTCCATTCCGATTATTTGAATAGGGTTCTTGTTGTTTGTTCTTTTGTTGCGTGTAAGTTCCGTACTTTTTATTGTAGGAACTGAATTGTAGTCATATGGTTCAAGAGAGCCTTTTGGTCCAGCATGTGCCGACGAACGAGCCTCTTCGTTTTCGAGCTTGTTTGGGCCGATAGGCCTTGGTCTTTTTACCGGCTTCTCTGTTTCTGGCGCTAAGGCACTTTCTTCACTGGTGTTACTTTTTTGCTTGAATCCGATTGGTGTTCGATCTGGGTTGTTGACTTGTTTTGTGTCGCCTGGTAGGGTCTCGTTTTTGTTCGATGCCTTCGGTGGTTTTTGTTGTTCAGACTCCATATTAGGAGTAGTATTTTTTTTCTCTGATATTGGATTTCTGTTCCCTTGGTTCTCAAAATCACCGCTTATCTTTACGGGTTTGTTGTATGCATTACCGGGTTGGTCAAAAGAGCCAAGTTTTCGCTCGCCTTTCATATATATGTAGTGTAACAATTACACCACATTTGAACTAGTAGAAAAGGTGGAAAAACCCTTATTTTTAGGTCAAACTAGACAATCATTTGGTGGCACCTGTCAATGTTTTCTACTTTTCCCCATTTTTGTTGACTTCCAAGACTCGTTTGCTACCATTTTATATGTACTCTGAAATTGACTGAATGAAAGCCTTGAAAAATAAGGCTTATACGCAAGAAACGCAGAAAAACCTTACAAATCAAGACTTTTTTGAGACCTAGTGAAAATGTGCGGTCGTCGCTAGGTGGTCACTGTAAAAGTGACACAAAAAATCTTGATACCAAATATAGGCTTATTTATACATACTCACAAGATCCCCAGGGTGGAGAAAACGATTCCACTTCTAGGGTGAAAAAAAGTTTTTCTTTAAAGCGTGGACCAGTTACGGCTTTTTTTGTCGTTGCTGTCTCGGTGTTGCTCGTCTTCCCTCCCTCACAGGTAAATGCGTGGTTTTTTGATTTTCTTTTCTCTGGTGCAAAAGCAGAAGAAGTGGAGTCTGCAGAATCAACAAGCTCTCAAACAATGGATTTGCTGGAAAGTAATGCAAATCCTTATGCGCTCGGTACAGGCGGTGCTGATATCACAGTACAAGACGATGCTCTTGTGCCTGAATCTGGACCTATTGGTACTGCTCTCGATCTCGAAGAAATGCCTTCATCAGACCAAATCAGTATTTATGTGGTTCGAAAGGGTGATACGGTGGAAGGTGTTGCAAAAATGTTTGATGTAACCCCAAGTACAGTACGTTGGGCAAACAATATTGCAAAAGGGCAAGCACTCAAAGAAGGTGAAGTGATCACCATTCTCCCTATTTCTGGAGTGTCTCACACTATAAAAAAGGGTGATACCATCGCTTCAATCGCTAAAAAATACGGTGGTGATAAAAATGAAATCGCATTCTTCAATGGAGTAAGTATAGAGGATTCGCTTGTTGTAGGAGAAATAATAATCATTCCAGACGGAGAAGTTGCAGAAGTTGTATCAAAACCAAAATCTTCAACTCCAAAATATACAATAAATCCCGTAACAAAGAAGCGTGAACTTGTAAAAGGTACAAATGGTCCAAAACTCTCAGGATATTTCATGAAGCCAGCAAATGGAATTCGCACACAAGGTCTCCATGGTAGAAATGGTATCGACATCGGAGCACAAATTGAAACACCAATTTATGCATCAGCAAGTGGAACAGTGATCGTTGCAAACGCAGGAGGTTGGGGTGGAGGATATGGAACATATGCCGTAATTTCTCACTCAAATGGAACTCAGACACTCTATGCTCACATGTCAAAAATTTCTGTCGCACGAGGAGACACAGTCTCACAAGGCGAAGTCATTGGATATGTTGGAAGCACAGGAAGATCGACAGGGCCACATCTACACTTTGAAGTTCGAGGAGCAAAAAATCCAGGAGTAGATGGTAGTTGGGCAAAATAATTTGGCCACAGACGAACGAGAATGATGGAACGCAGATAATCCTCAGATAGATAGAGGTATACACAAGAGAAAATTCATAAAAAGAAAAGCGACGGCTAGGCCGTCGCTTTTCTTTTTCAAATACCACATTTTTAAACAAATGAATCTTGTTTTGGTCTGTATTGTAGTGCTTCGAGTATGTGCGTAAGCTCAATGTCGCTACTTCCCTCTAGATCGGCTATTGTACGAGCGAGTTTGATGACTCGATGATATGCACGCGCTGACAAGTTGAGTCTTTCTGCGCTTTTGTTGAAAATGTCTACAATTTCTTTTTTGAGTGGACAATATTTTGCAATATCTTTTACGTTCATCTGACTGTTTGTAGTGATTTGTTTTGGTGAATCCTTAAATCTTTTTTTCTGAATTTCACGTGCGTGTTTGATTCGCTCGCGAACAACTTGCGATGAATCACCCGAAGGACCAGTTTCTGCAAGTGTGTCATACTCAAGTGCTCCGACTGTTGTCCACATGTCTATGCGATCCATGATTGGTCCTGAGACTTTTCGTGAATATCGAGATAGATCACTTGCGGTGCACATACACTGTTTTTTGTCGCTTCCATAATATCCACATGGACAAGGGTTCATGGCACACACAAGAATAAAATGTGAAGGAAATGCAATCGTGCCTTTGGCGCGAGAGACCGTGACGATTCTGTCTTCGAGTGGTTGACGGAGAGATTCGATGACACGCTTTTCGAATTCTGGGAATTCGTCCAAAAAAAGTACTCCTTTATGTGCAAGAGTGACTTCACCTGGTTTTGGGAATGCGCCACCACCAATCATTGAAACATAACTTGATGTGTGATGAGGTGAACGAAATGGCGGATGTGTGATAAGTCCTTCGTGGAGATTTCCCGCAATGGAATGTATGCCAGTGATTTCTAGAATTTCTTGCTGAGTGAGTTCTGGTAGTACACTCGCGAATGCTTTAGCGAGCATTGTTTTACCTGTCCCTGGTGGTCCTGAAAGTGCGATGTTGTGTCCTCCCGAAGCGGCGATTTCAAGTCCACGTTTTGCATTTTCCTGTCCTTTTATGTCAGACCAATCAATATCACCTGTGCGCTCTTTTCTTTCAATGATAGTTTCTGGTACAGGAGTGATTTCGAAATATTCCTCACCTTCTTTCTTTTTTGTATTAAGGTGACGAACAACTTCATTTAAATTTTTGACGCCAAACACGTTGATGCCTTTCACGAGTCCAGCTTCTTTTGTGTTGTCGATTGGCACATATATTTCTTCGAAGCCTTTTCGTTTTGCTTCTTCGACAAGAGGAAGTACTCCTTTGACTGCGCGCAATTCACCATTGAGTGAAAGCTCCCCAATGAATATTTTTTTCTCTGGATTAAACGAAATGAGTTCATCAGAAAGAAGATATCCAAGTGCCATCGCAAGATCAAAATATGCTCCCTCCTTTTTAATATCTGCAGGAGAAAGCGACACAATTACTTTTTGGTTTTTTGATTTTGGAGATTCGAGTCCACTATTTTTGAGTGCACTCGCCATTCTGTCCCGTGCTTCTTCGACGGCTTTGTCAGGAAGACCAACAACAGAAAAAGAATATAGACCTCGTGATAGATCTGTTTCAACGGAAACTATGATTCCTTTGAGTCCATGTGTTTGGAGTGAAAACACTCGCGAGAACGACATATAAAAAGTATAGACCTGAAAATACAAATTTCAAAATATAAAAAGTGTGTTGGCGTCGCCAACACACTTTTTATATTTTTAAATTATACCGAACCTATTCGTTCATGTGTGCAATTGTTGTACGAGCTGCAGGATTTGCTTCGAGTCGATCGAGCTCAATGTCTTCACCACTAACTTCACATTTTCCATATGTACCCTCTTCTATTTTTTTAAGTGCATCATTTACATCTTTGAGTCGTGTTTCGAGTGCACTCATTTCTGAACTTTTTTCTTCGAATTCTTCAAAACGATCTGCGAGGTCGTTTGGGTCTGGTTCGGCTTCTTCATTGTGAGAAGCTACTTCCCAATCTCCAGTGAGTGGGTCAACAACTCTCCCGAGGTTTTTTAAATCATCTATAATAGTGTCCTTTTCTTGGAGAAGTTTTGCTTTAAAATGGTTTGTGTCTATCATGTTGCCAGTATACCATTTATGCACATGTGTCGTAAATCAGGGTTTTTGAATTAAGATTCTACTTAATATTTCCAAGACGATTGAGTATTTCAATTACTGCACCTTCATCCTTTGCGATGATTATCAGGTCGTCGTTGTTTACGAAAAGATACAACATAACTACTTGACCAGACGAGTCGTAGAGTACTCGGGCGTCTTGGTTTTTTAGTATTGTGTCTTGAAATGGTTTACTCAAAAGATATGCATTGTCACCTGAAACATTGATGTCGTAGAGGATAAAAAAGTCATCAACCATTTTTTTCTCCCATGAAAGCATTCCAGAATATGCATATTCAAATGATGTTGGTTTGAGGATAATAAACGGGGAACTTTTTTCATCGAGCATCACACTTCCTGCCATAAACTCATCACCGAGTGATCGAAAGAATGCTCCGGGTGTTGCGGTTTCAAGTGAAGTGAGAAACTCTTTTGCAGTGGGTATTTTGGCGAGTGTTGAGTCTTCGTTGAGTATTTTGATATTGAGAACACTCCCTTTTTTTTCTTGTGATACACTTGCTGTTTGATAAAATTCTTTTGCGATTTCTTTCTTATTCTTGCCACTTAACACAAGTGTAATTGTTCCATCGTTTATGATGAGAGATTGATTCAGTGGTGTTCCAGTTACCACAACTTCCTTTTCGTGTGTTGAAATCATCGCATACCGAAGCACTCCTGCTGCGATCACTGCAAACAAAATACTTCCTACTGCAAAAAGATTTCCTACGCGTTCCGTTTTTATTTCAACTTGTTGTTCGCGTGCTTTTCGTTCTTGCTCGGCCACTGCAATTTTGATGACAGAACCTTCATTCATGCGTACCGCATCTGCCATGTCCGATTGATAGGTACGAATACTTTTTGGCGATATTTTTGTTTCGGTGTGTGTGT
>CAYWZM010000022.1:0-9936 GCA_964462355.1 uncultured Candidatus Saccharibacteria bacterium | reverse complement strand
CTGCATTTCCTGTAATTGTTTCTCGGTATGCTACTTGAGGTTTTCCAACATTTGTTTCAACAGAAAACTCTCGCTTCATTCGATCCACAATAATTTCGAGGTGAAGTTCTCCCATACCTGCAATAATTGTCTCACCTGTTTCTTGATCAGTAGACACACGGAATGTTGGGTCTTCTTGTGCAAGTCTATTGAGCGCCATACCCATTTTTTCTTGGTCGGCTTTTGTTTTTGGTTCAACACGGAGTGAGATCACAGGTTCTGGGAAGACAATTCGGTTGAGCTCTACAGGATTGTTTTCGTCACAAAGTGTATCTGAAGTAATAGTGTCTTTGAGTCCCACCGCTGCAGCAATTTCTCCAGCGTATACTTTCTTTACTTCTTCTCGATCGTTCGCGTGCATTCGAAGGATTCGTCCGATACGCTCTTTGTTTCGAGTTCGTGGATTGTATACATAACTTCCCGCTTCAAGCGAACCAGAGTACACACGGAAGAAAATAATCTGCCCTACGAATGGGTCTGTCGCAACCTTAAACGCAAGTGCTGAAAATGGTTCTGTATCTGAAGCTTTTCGCTCGATGTGCTCATCATTGTCTGGATTGATACCTTGAATAGGAGGAATATCAGTAGGTGCTGGGAGGTAGTCTACCACTGCATCGAGTACGAGCTGAACACCTTTGTTTTTGAGGGCACTTCCTGCAAACACCGGGAAGATTTCATTTGCGATCACACCTTTTCGAAGAAGCTTCTTGAGTGTATCGAGATCTGGAACTTTACCTTCAAAATATTCGTTCAAGATTTTATCATCTTGTTCAACGATTTTTTCGATCAGTTCTCCGTGATACTTTTCAGCATCAGCTTTGTACTCTTCTGGAATATCCTTTTCGATCACTTTGTTACCCATATCACCTTCGAAGTAGTATGCCTTCATTCGAAGTAGATCAATTACACCTTCGTGGTTTTCTTCGAGTCCAATTGGAATTTGTGCGCGAATTGCTTTTTTTGAGAGACGATCGAGAATAGTTGCGTATGAACGCTCAAATGATGCTCCTGTTCGGTCGAGTTTGTTGATGAAACATACACGTGGCACATTTGCTTCATCAGCATAACGCCAGTTTGTTTCTGATTGAGGCTCTACTCCGGCAACACCATCAAACACCACTACAGCTCCGTCGAGTACACGAAGAGATCGCTTCACTTCTACTGTGAAGTCAATGTGTCCAGGAGTATCAATAATATTGAATCGGTGTTTTTTGTTTTTGTCTGCACCTGCATATGTTGGTGTCCAAAAACATGTCACAGCAGCTGAAGTGATAGTGATTCCACGTTCTCGCTCTTGCTCCATCCAGTCGGTGGTTGTTTCTCCGTCGTGCACTTCCCCAATCTTGTGTGACACACCTGTGTAATAAAGCACGCGCTCTGTGGTAGTAGTCTTACCGGCATCAATGTGCGCGATAATTCCAAAATTTCTTACTTTCTCCAATGGATAATCTCGTTGCATATAGTGTAACTAATATAAGGTCTGTACGTGACATAGCACCATACCAAACCGCAAATAATGAATAAAAAACAGCGTCTCCGCTTTGTACCCACACTATACTGGATAAACCAACTTTCTGCAAATAAAAAACTCCCTTCTGGGAGTTTTTTACAACTAATATATTGCGCCCCATTCACACTGATATGATGCCCCCGCAACTGTTACATTGACTGATGCACCAGGTACTCCGGCTTGCGGTGGTGTTTCAAATGTTATTACCCCCAAACCTTTACAATTTAGGTTTTGTTTTCCTACATTATATGGATCTTGATTTTTAATATCTTGTGATTCAATGGCTCTTGCTCCTTGATTAGTGATGCTAATGTTTGATTTAGCAACAAAATATCCAATTGCAATCCCAATAAGGATGAACAAAATTATTTGTATATACTTATTATTCATTTTGATTCATTATGCTAGTAATATACTACAATTGTATCTCATGAACACTTTCTGTCAAACAAAAAAAGCGCTCTAACGAGCGCTTGTACTTACCTACATTATCTGTGCGTCACAAAGATTACTTTTGATGCTGAGCCAAAACCAAATCAATCAACACCTTTGAAAAAATCGGAGCTGAAGATTGTACTACATCAAGATTTTCTTCGTGAGACACTTCATCGCTCGAAAGACCCGCAGCGAGATTTGTCACGAGAGAAATCCCAAACATTTCACATCCCATTTGTCGTCCTGCAATTACTTCAGGAACTGTCGACATTCCTATCAAGTCGCCAAGTGGTGCAAACCTTTTGCGTACTTCTGCGGGTGTTTCAAATTCACGTCCTGGTGTTGCAATATATATGCCGTTCTTACCAAGACGTTTATCTTTTTCATACGCACCTAATTTCACCATATTGCTGTACACCTTAAGCAGTCTTGGTGAATACGCATTGGTCATATCTGTAAATTCTTTGAACGCATTTGCTTCGCCCCGAAGTGGCGAATCACCGAGACAGTTGACATGATCTTCGATTACAACAATGTCACCCTTCTGATAACGCTCTGAATCCAGCGAACCCGATGCATTTGTGAGAATAAATGTCTTGATTCCGAAACATGCAAGCGCTCGTGTACTAAATACAATGTCATCCATCAATAACCCTTCAAAATAGTG
The DNA here is from genome assembly GCA_964462355.1 of uncultured Candidatus Saccharibacteria bacterium. Lineage (GTDB taxonomy): Bacteria > Patescibacteriota > Minisyncoccia > Phycocordibacterales > UBA9973 > JAGOQQ01. The sequence continues at coordinate 7,285 of CAYWZM010000022.1, read as the reverse complement.
AACCCTCCCAGAACAAATCAGTACAGGAATCGCGTCATTAATCAACGCAAAGCTCACACTACCATCGTGCCCTGACACACTTGGTACTGGAAACTTAAGTGATCGATATGATATACAATCTACAACGCGCATACTTTTGCAAACATCTAAGATCTCTTTAGTAAATGGACCCGATGTTCCACACATCACCGCAATTTGCGGAAAACCATACTTATCAACTGAAACCGAGAAAACTTTCTTAATGATTTCGATTGATTCATTTATTCGTTTCTCATATGGAGAACGACCGAGTTTAATTTCTTTTTTCATTGGAGCTGTTTTTAGTTTAGCTCACAGTACTATTTATCATTGATATTGTCAAACAAAAAAACCGCTTTCGCGGTTTTTTGTTTTACCAAGCAAAGTGTGCAAACGCTTTGTTTGATTCTGCCATTTTGTGAGTATCGTCTCGCTTCTTCACTGCTGCACCTTCACCTTTTGAGGCTGCGATGAGTTCATCTGCGAGCTTTGTGGCCATAGGTCGTCCTTTTCCACTTCGAGCTGCTCCGATAATCCAACGTGTTGCAAGTGCAAGTCGTCGCTCCGGGCGAACTTCTCGAGGAACCTGATAGTTTGCACCTCCAATTCGTCGTGAACGTACTTCCATCACAGGTGATGCATTTTTGATTGCGAGATCAAAAATTTCAATAGGATTTGGATTTGCTGTTTTCTCTTTAATGATATCAAAAGCGCCATAGACTACTTTTGATGCAGCGGTTTTCTTTCCGTCCCACATAACATTGTTGATGAATTTCTGAAGTCTTTCAGAATTGTACAATGGGTCTGGGCCCGGCATGTTTCGATTGTTAACTTTTCTTCGCATGTGTGTTACTGAGTACCCCGCGCTAACCGGATAACTCTTATATAAATAAATTACGTGTTGGATCCCGAAAGTGGAACAACTCAGTTAATCTTTCGGGATATGATACTCTTGTGTGTTAATGAGAAATTATTTTATGCTTTTGCCTTTGGTTTTTTGTTACCGTAGAGAGAACGAGATTGTCGTCGCTTTTCTACACCAGATGCATCAAGTCGTCCTCGAACAACGTGATATCGTACTCCAATCAAGTCTTTCACACGACCACCTCGAAGCATTACCACCGAGTGCTCTTGAAGATTGTGTCCTTCTCCTGGAATATATGCAGTCACTTCCATGTTGTTTGTAAGTCGTACACGAGCGATTTTTCGAAGCGCTGAGTTTGGCTTTTTAGGTGTTGTTGTAGAAACTTTAGTACACACACCACGCTTAAATGGAGATGGGTAAAACACTGGCTTGTTATGAATTGTGTTCATTCCACGCGCAAGTGCCACTGCCTTTGAACGGCGAGCGGTTTTCTTTCGATTTTTTCGTACGAGTTGATTGATTGTAGGCATAATATAAATAAAATAGCCATAAAATGACTAGTCCACACACTGTACTATAATGACCAAAAAAACGCAAGGGTCAGGATACGGGAATATTAACCACGTATCGTGACCTTTTCTCGAATAAGTCCGTCCCCGACCTCCACAGGAGAAGATGTATAGATCTTTGTGTATGATTCATCACTGTTCTTCTTCTCAATAGTGAAGTAATAAGATCCGTTCTGTATCAAGCAAAAGTACTTACCGAGCTCATTTGTCACCTTGTGTGCGACCTCAGTATCAGAACCTGATGTAAATATACGCATAATTGCAAACGAAAGAGGTGCGCCGTTTTCATTTTTCACACTTCCAAATGCCTTTCGTGATACACCAGTCTCACGAACAACCATAAAGAATATATATGTAGCGAAAATAATTATGTTGTAAAGTGTCGGACCAGTCATGAGTGCAACAATAGAGAACGCAAACCCTATTCCAAACAGTGCATCTGAAATACGTGCAACAACAAGATCTTTTTTTGAAAAGAACTTCATAAGTTTTTGATCTCGTTTTGCAAATTCATTCCAATCAAAACCAATAGGATCAAGTGGTATATTTTTGATAAGCACATCACCTTGTGACTTCACTTCGATCGGAGTCCCATAGTATAGATCGAGATACAACTCATCGCGAGTATGACCAGCGAGCTTAGTTGATGGAAATTGATAATGTGTTTTCTTTGCAACCATTCTATACACTCCAGGTGGAACAAGAAATCCATACCGACCATCCATGTCAGTAATTGATGTTGCTACTTCGACACCTTGAGTATCATATAGTGACACAATGACAGGATCGAGTGGCTGTTTTGTTACCGAATCATACACAGTCCCCCATGGGCGATTACGCTTCTTGAGTCCAAATGCATTCAATATAAGTGTCCATATACGATATGGAATAAACACCACTTCTGTAAATGAAAATGGATTTAAAAAGAGTGTTGGTGCTATCGAAAACAACGCTCCCATCACAAGTCCCACAATCGCAATAATCTGCGCAAGAGGATTGGTGCCTCCAAAATTCAACACACTCTCTATCTGTGTGTATGTTGTATCAACCACCTCACGCACCACACAATATGTATGCACAACTTCATTTCTTATTACCGTAATCACAGACGCATTTGGTGGTAATTCATAATCACATCTATCAGTTGTACCTAAAACACCATCCACAGCATCAGGATTTTCTGCTTGTGACTCTTCGTGTGGAAGATTGTTTCCATTGTTTGAAGGAGTTTCTGAGTCGACAGTTGTCGCAGGAATAGTGTCGCCAGACGGAAATGTCACATCTTCTTGTTCGTTTGTGGTGTCCGGTGTTGGTTGACTATTCAACTCACTCGAATCAAATGGAGAAATACATCCAGAGTCCCCATTTGAATTGGTTTGAAAATCAATTTTTCCATCAGCATCATTGTCGATTCCATCATTACATTCTGGAAATACAACTTGTGGTGAATTTGATTCATCATTATCAAATGGTGATACACATCCTGGATCTTGCATGTCCACAAATCCATCACCATCATTATCACCCGCATCATTACATGCAAACAATGAAGGAACTGATGTATTGTATTCACTTGTATCAGTGTATGAAGTACACCCTACATCAAAAGGAAAATCAACTTGACCATCACCATCGTTGTCTTGGTTGTCATTACATGCATAAGGTACTGAACCACTACTTCCTCCCCCGCCAGAAACAGGATTGCTTACTACGATTGAGAAAGTACGGTCGTTTGTATAAATATCTCCAGGAGTAACCCCATCAGCAATACGAAGAGTAAATGTATATGTACCTGCAGTAGTTGGAGTACCGGTCAATTCTGTATCAGAAATAGAAATACCGTCTGGAAGTGACCCGGAAACAAGCTCAAGAGACTCCGTGCCTTGTGTGTCTGAAGAAAGAAAATTTTGTGAATATGTTGTTCCTACAGTTGCAACTGAAGCAATGCTTGATGTGGTCAGAGTAGGAATAACATAGATAGCAACACGATTGTTGTTACTATCTCTTACATACAACCGCCGAGTATTTGAATCAAAAGATACAGATATAGGAATATCGAACCCATCTAATTCAGTGGTTGATGTCGAAGTAGTATAATCAGTTTGTCCAATCACTCCTGATGCGGATTCACCATCATCAACAGTTCTCACATCAAACGCAAGAACTCTATTACTTAGCATTTCCGCTGTATATAACACATTTGCATCTGCATCGTATGCGACATCGTACAGATTTGAAAAATCATCATTGGTCACACTTTCTGATGTATCAGTAAAATCAGGTGCACCGATTACATGAACAGCATCCTCCCCGTTTGTAATACTATCCACATCAAATACCATTACACGATTATCATCAGCAACAAACAACCTTTGCCCTTCTTGGTCGAGCGCAAGCCCACTTGCATAAGAAACAGACGATGCACTAGTTATCAATCCATTGTCTGTAACAAAATCTGGTTGACCAAGCACACTTACTGCGGGTTCACCATCAGTAATGGTTGAAATATCATAGACAACAACTCGATGATTTTGACTATCAGCAACATATAAAAGATTTTTTACAGAATCAACTTCAACCGCAACTGGAGTATTTAACCCATCAATAGAAAGGTTTTGAGTGTTACTCGTAAAATCAGGTTGACCCAACACATGCACTGCAGCAGCACCAGGGGAACCAAAAGAAGAAACATCAAATACAAGTACGCGACTATTTGCTGTATCGGCAACATACACATTTCCAAGAGAATCTGCTGCAACATCTGTAGGTGTACTCATTCCAGTATCGGAAGTTGCAGAGCTGATTGTAATCATATTACCTTGTCCAATCACATTAGTCGTAATTTCTGATGTAATCAAACCGTCAGTAGTTCCATATAGCAATACTCTATTAAATAAAGAGTCCGCAACATACAAAAATCCATCTAAAGATGAGAACGCAAGCCCACCATACCCTCCTGGCCCAAGAGTATCATTTGAAAGTGAAGGCGAGGATGATGAAGTAAAATCCATATCACCATTAGCATCGATATGACCCAATCCATCCACTGCATCTTCCCCATCAACTATTGCAGTCACGTCAAAAATCATCGTTCTGTGTGCTTCCTTATCTGAAACATACAATATTGAATCCGGTAGTATTGAAAGACCATACACAGAACTTAACCCAGACTGGGTAACATTCTGAGTGTTTGATGTAAAATCTGACTGACCAAGCACACTCACCGCAGGCTCCCCATTTGTAAGAGTATTAATATCAAATTTAAGAACACGTGCATTTCCTGCGTCTCCAACATATATATAAGTTCCATTTAGAGAGTCCCCAACAACAGAAAACGGGAACGAGCAAGTTGATGCAGTAGTCCCACTTCCATTTGACATCATGTCAGGCTGACACAGCACATGTGTCGCTGCCTCCCCATTTGTTATTGACACAAGATCAAATACAAGTACTCGATTATTTAAAAAATCCGAAACAAAAAGTAGTTTATTCTTATCCTCAAAAAACAACCCTGAAGTTGCACCAAATACCATATCCCCAATGCCAGACAAAAAAGGTGTGCCGAGATATGAAATATATGAATCGCCATTAGAAATATGTCCGGTATCAAAAATAGTAACACGTAAGTTTGCACTATCGGAAACAAAAAGATAATCTCTATTTGAATCATATGCGAGACCGTTTGGTGTGTCCATTTTTGAATCAGTCACACCAGAAGTTCCTGTGGTGAAATCTGGTTGACCAAGTACATTTATTGCAGACTCAGCATTGGTGACAGTAGTAACATCAAACACAAGCACCCGATGATTTTCCGAATCTGCAACAAAAAGCCTGCTGTTATCTAAGTCAATTTCAATACTCGAAGGTTCGTTGAATTTTTTATTTGTAGTTCCAAAAGAGTTTTGATAGAAATTTGCCTGACCAAGAACATTATCGGCAACACGATCAATAAACTCATTGCTTGCATTTAGATTATAAACGAGCACGCGATTGTTTTCTTCGTCAAGCACAAAAAATCTGTGATTGACAGTATCAATGGCTGTATCGTTACTACTAGCAACCTTGGTATTTGTATTATATACATCATCTACAAATGTATTTTCTGGTTGAAAATTTCCACCTAATGCAAAAACATACGCCTGAGGAAAAATCAGAGAAATGATTGTCAGAGAAAAAAATATTTTCTTTGGCCAACGAGAAAAAATCATACTCATTTAGTATATCACAATAGACTCTGAGATATTTCTTAAAACATCTGCCCTGTAATAACTGAAAACAATTTAAATAATACTGGTGCAACAAACTGCCACACAAATACTACAAAAAATAGAAGAATGACAATTGAGTATCTTTCCATAAACAGCTCGTATTTTTTGAACTTTTGACCAAGAAGCGAGAAAAGTATTTTTGATCCATCAAGAGGAGGTACAGGCATAATATTAAAAAACGCCAAAACAATATTAAGGAATATGATTACTTTTAAAATTGCATATGTACTTGCACCAGTATCAATAATTCCATTCAGAAGCAGAACTCGCATAAGCATACCAAAGAAGATTGCAACAAAAAGATTTACGACAATTCCCGCTGCCACAACTGCAAGTGTCCCCCATCGCTCGTTTCTGAGACGAAAAGGATTGTATGGGACTGGCTTTGCCCAACCAAACACAAAACCAGTACCAGAAAGTATCAAAATCGCTGGCAAAATGACGGATCCAAACCACTCAAGGTGTGACAGAGGGTTGAGTGTCAGGCGCCCCTGATCTCGGGCGGTAGTATCTCCAAAACGATATGCGACATACCCGTGTGCCACTTCATGAATAACGATAGAAAATATAAGGATTACAATATAAAAAACTGAATCAATAATAGACATAATGGTATGGTTCTTGCGTTGTTATAAAATATATGATACCATAATCCTACATTTTTAATACATATATTTTATGGCAAAAGTCTGCGAAATTACAGGAAAAAAATCAGTTGTTGCTGGAGCATACTCCAATCGTGTTCGTGCTACCAAGTTTAACCCTTGCGAAACACGCCGAAAATACCCAAACCTTCAAACAAAGCGTATTTATGTGCCTGAACTCAAGAAGACCTTCACTCTCACTGTCTCAACTCGAGCAATCAAGACTTTGAGTAAAAATGGTCCATACGCAACTCTTAAAAAAGCTGGGATCATCAAATAACCCTACATAAAAAATACCCCAACTATGGGGTATTTTTTATGTAAAGGTCGTAAGACTTATTGCTTCAGCTCAATAGTATTACCATTACTACTTAATGTGATTGTTCCAAAATCAATTGTTGAGAAACTTGGGATATCAAGCATAGAAAGTCGCTCCATAACTTCTTGGTGTGGGTGTCCATACGAATTCCCCTTTCCTGCCGAAACAATCGCAAGTCCCGGATGAATACTTTTTAAAAATGCTTCACCTGAAGAAGTGCGTGATCCATGATGTCCGAGCTTTAACACATCTGATGTAAGTGTTGGGTATTTTTTTATCAAATACGATTCTGTTGCAATGGGTGCATCCCCTGTCAAAAGAAATGATGTATTCTTATATACAAACATTCCTACGATTGATGAATTGTTTGTTTCCCAATTGTGTACATCCTGGTTCGGAAACAAAAACACAAAGTATGAATCATCACCGAAATCAATCACCATGTTCTCTCGAGCATACAGATGAGGGATTTTCTTATCAGAAACACTTTTCTCGAGCGATGTGTATATTTTTGAATCAGATAAACTACCTGGTTCAAATAACGCACCAACCTCATATTCTTGCACCACGTCTGGAAGCCCTCCAATATGATCAGCATCAGG
>CAYWZM010000021.1:0-10174 GCA_964462355.1 uncultured Candidatus Saccharibacteria bacterium | reverse complement strand
TACAATGGCACAAGTGGCAACTCACAATTCATCATCGAGTTGCTGGTCAGTGGTCAACAACAAAGTCTATGATCTCACTTCATTTATCAACCAACACCCTGGTGGAAGTGGAGCAATAAAAAGACTTTGTGGTAGAGATGGTACAGAATCATTTACTGATCAACATGGCGGACAGCGACGACCAGAACAAGAACTTGCATCACTTCAAATCGGAACACTTGCACTATAGCAATAAAAAAAACGCGCACATGTGCGCGTTTTTTTATTGCTTAAAATGTTCTCTGTAAATGGTAAGCAGTGTATACAGAAGCGATACTACAAGCGGTCCAATCAATATACCCACAGCACCCATGACTGAAATACCTCCAAGTACTGCAAACAAAATAATAAGCGGATGCAAATCAATATTTTTCGCTACCACAATTGGATTCAAGAAATTGTCGATTGTACCTACGAGAATGAGTGCCCATGCTGTGAATCCAATCGCGCCAGTACTATCACCTGTCACAAGCAGATACAGTATCGCTGGCACCGCCACTAGTGCAGTACCAATACTTGGGACCATTGACGCAATACCTGCAAACACTCCCCATAGTGCAGGATTCGGTACATCAAAAATCCACAATCCGACTCCCATCAAAAAACCTTGCACAAGAGCAATGAGCAAATATCCTTTCATCACACCGTTTACCGCACGGGAAAGCTTTGAGAGAATTTTTTGATCATACTCATCTGGGAGCGGAGAAAGATCTACAAGCATATCTCTCCACTGCTTTCCGTCTTTGAGAAAATAAAAAAGTGAAAGAAGTACCAACAAAAACGCAAACACACTTGTTATCGTCGCGGTGAAAATTTTTGTCGCACTTCCAGACAGGAATGATGCAATATCATCGATGTATTTTGTGGTGTCGAGCGATATTCCCTGAGGAAGAATTTCAGATAGAGATTCGGAAATATGCGCTATATATGGGCTTGTTCCACCATTTGCAGTAATAGAATTGTACATTTCTTGTGATTGCACGAAAACAGATGACCCTACAAAGAAAAGCGGGATACCGAGCAGGAGCAAAAATAAAAACGTGGTAATAAGCGCCGAAAGCCATGATGTGTGATTGGTGACTTTTTTCTCAACAAATGTATATATAGGATACAACACTACTGCCAAAGATGCTCCGATAACAATCACTGTCAAAAATGGCCAGAGAATTATCCCTCCCGCAAGTGCGACAAGTGCAAGAAATGCATAAAAGAAATTTTTCTCTATAATCTTTGATTTCATACAATGAGTGTACCACGTCGAAGCGACTGGTGATTAGATTTTTTTACAAAGAAAATGACCGACACTTTTTTTCATATAATCTTTTGTCTTGATTCTATGAAAGAACCGCGTCGCACCTGCACCAAAAAACAAAAGGAGTACTGCTGCAGCATACACCACGAGATCTTCTACTTCCCACTTTTTGAATTGTACGAGCATTGTCACCACTGACATCGCAAAGAAACATGCAATCAATGCGGTCGTTATACGAGTGATATATCCAAATATAAACAAGATTCCGAAAATCATTTCGGCAAAACCAGTACTTAGCACAAAGAGTTCATTACTAAACCATGAAATACCAAAAAAGTGTTGCATGAAGTTCCAGTGATGTACATCAAGAAACGACAAGCTCAATTCTGGGTACATCAATTTTTCTGTAAACGCGAGTACAATCAATGACACACCTACTCCAATACGTACGATTTCGAGCACGTGATCATTGAGACGATAGGCTGCACTTTCTTTTGGAGAATGACGAACATAGAAAAAGAATGCGAGTGTAATGAGAATACTATTTTCAATCAATGCCAACATACCCACCTTGAGCGTCATGAGCGCAATAAGCCCAAAGAGTATTACAGAACCAATTCGTGGATAGATATTGAACAAAAAAAGTGTTCCCGCAACAATCTGAAATGCACCCAAAAATACCATGAAGTGCGAATCAATCGGAAATTCAGGAATAAGAACAATTTTCCATATCAAACTCACCGTAATCAAAAATATTCCGAGAAATGCCTGAGCGATTTTCTCAAGTGTGTCTTTATGTGATTGTGCATAGCGTTCTATTTTTTTAGGACTTTTCACATGTCGGTCAATCAATGCAAAAATACCTACCACAACAATTGCGACAAAAGACCAGATAAGTACTTCTTTACTTGTAAGATAATAAAATGCAGTACTTCCGTGTTGTGCATCAACAATTGCATCACTATCGACAAACCATTTTACATGCGCAGATGCATATGCAAATGGCACAAGAAGTGCAGTGAGCATCATAAAAAATATTTTCTTCATATATATTGAGTATACATCCAAAATAAAAAATAAGTTGTGCAAATTAAAAAACACACAAAGAGTTGTGTGTTTTTTAATTGTATTTCTATTAAGAAAGGTGTTTTGACACAAGCTTTGTCATTTCAAACATTGTGACTGTCTTCTTTCCTCCGAATACTTTTGTGAGGGCCTCATCACCATTGATGTTTCGCTTGTTTGCTGGGTCTTGAAGATTGTGCTTCTTGATGTACACCCAGAGTGCCTTGACCACTTCACTTCGTGGCATAGGTCCCTTTCCTACTACTGCTTCGAGATCTGCGCTCAAAGTCATTGGCTTCATAAATGCTGAGTTTGCTGTTGGCATAATTATTTTTTTACTTTTGGTAATACCCATTATAATAGCACACAATCTAATATCTATCCAGTACCACACAAGGAAAACTATTCAAAAAATACCATAATAATATATTTGACATAGTAATTTTTTATGATATTATTTCCAAAACTTCAATAAATAAAGAGATGAAAAAAATCACAGCACAGACAACCTTTGAATTCAAAGGGATGAATCTTCAAACAGGAGATCATATTTCATTTATTGCGCCATTGCTCAATTTACCAAAAGGTGTGCAAATTGATGCATGTGTTACCCACTCAGAAAACAACGGGATACACGTATTCAGTACACAATTGGCACCATTTAAACACAATGGCTTTTTTACAGAAGGTGATATCGAAGAACTATGTATTGAAAGCAAAGCACCAACAGCTTTCTCAAAACAAGCGCGAAATGAAGTCTTGTACCATGGTCAACGAGCCTTCACGGACATCAACAAAGAACGTTTTGAAGGTGAACTTATTGGCGCTTTTGATGGAATCGTAGTAATGTGGAGCGACCAGTGCAAATATTTCATCACGGGAGGATCAAGAAACTTCCAGGCAGTGTTTCAATAAATTTAGTTAAATTAACGAAAGACCCATTTTAAAAAAAGTAGTGGGTCTTTTTTATTATTTATTTTTAAATCCCTTCATGAAAAGTAACTTTTCTGCCCGCGTCAGACTCTTGATTCGAGCTTCTTCTTTGCTTGCATTCGAACGAGATCTAAACTTTTTAGAATACACGAGCTCGACGGGCCTGCGCGCTCGTGTATACTTCGCACCTTTTGTCAAAGAATTGTGCTCGCCTACCCTTCGATCGAGATTTGTAGTGATTCCGGTATAGAGTGTGCCATCACGACACTTCAAGATATATACAAAATACATAGTTACACTATAGCAAAATGAGGAGAATTTTTGATTCCTAATCCATCGAGTACATGATTCAAGAGTTTGCATTGAGATACACTAAGAATTTTTGTAATACAATGTATCACCTTTTAGATAACCAAAATTGAATTCTTTCGGGATCTTTCCTTCTGCCATTGAGTCATACCTGTCTATCAAAAAATTTTCTATGGTGTCACTATTTATTTTCACGTCAGGACCAGGCGAAGGTAAAAGTTTTTTGGGGAGTATCAAGATAAACATTCCAGTGAGATTTCGATGAGGACTCTCTCCATTTAATATTTTTTTGATTTGTTCGATTGCTCCATTTCCTCCTGTAAACGTCATAGTACCTGAGAGACCGGTACCAAGAGAGTATTCAAACTGAGAATTATAAATATCTTGCGCGACATCCGGTGCAGTAATATGAGTAAAAATATAATGTTCTTGCGCCACATCTTCCAGTACATTTTCGATTGATTCTATTCCTATTGCCGTATGAATCTCACTAGACTCAAGATTGTTTTCCCCGCGTGCTAATATCTCTTTTTTCCACGATTCGGGAATATCACCAAAAGACTCAAGACTCTCGCCTTTCTTGAAGCGCTCAATATACTCTTCTATTTTGCTTTGAGGCGGTTGATTAAAAAACTGTTCCATGTATCTATACTACTTCAAATAACTATCAAAGTATATTACACAATTATTCTTTGCATAATAAAATCCCTTCAAGAAAATTACTTGAAGGGATTTTATTTTAGAGTGAAGAAATCGAATAATTATCAAATTCAACATCCATAAAATCGGTTCGAATTCCTGCGTAACCTTGAGTGCTGATCGTGCTCGAACCATTGACTCCAGGAGTATCGTATACCCTTAGAGATTCAGTCCATTGTTGAGAGTTAGCAAGATCAGTATAAACCACAATTTCAACTTTTCCGTCAGCTAAATCTTTGACAGTTGTTTTCAATCCAATCCATTGATTTACAGGGAGAATATTTGGGTTTGATGAAAGGTTGTATACACCAGGAAACTGTTTGATTATTCCAAGAGTATAATATGTACCATTAAGCTTCTTTTTGACTACAATGTTTCCATCAACTCGAATGCCTGTATAGTAGAGACTGTCACCAGATTGATATCGATTGAAAAGTAAAACCCCGTTTGATGCATTCCTATTAGGACTTGAACTCACGTTGTATTTTGCAATCTTAAAGTACACTTCTTGAGAAAAGTTTTTCCAAAATTCACGCTCGACAAGTCTGAAGATATTTTGGGGATGTAGTCCGTTGTCTGTATCAAGCGGATTAGTAGTGAGGTATTCTTTATACCATTTATCAGCAGATTGAAGATCACCAAACAATGTTTTTGCGGTTGTTCCATTTATCACAAATCGTCCGCCTGAATTTACCCACCATCGCGAACTTGCACTTCCTGAAATCGAACCTGATTCATCTATGGTCTGTGCAGTAGAAAATGAATCAACAGTACTTGTTCCAGTCTTAACCTGAGTCTTTTTAGAACGAACAACCGCCGCGAGCAAACTCTCCATTTCACTATCAAAATCCCCTTTCAAGAACACTCCTTCTCCTTCATCATCTCCTGAAACAGAGTTGGTGGTTTCAGTTTTTAGTCCAATGCTTCGGTTGTTTTCTTTTGCAGTCAAAGAAGCATCAAATGCCTTTTGTGCAACAAAAAACACAACAATTACCACTAAAATTATTCCTATTGATTTTGCTATTGTCATAATACTATTTTACTACTAATTGGTTATTTGACCACACTGAAGTCATGAATAATACTGTGAGCAAGATTTTTTTCGCTCCACATTATTATTCCTGAATTACCCATAGCTATTGCTGAATCCTGTACTGTAATCGCAGTAGTACTGTTCAATACGCACTTAAGATCACTTCCTACGAGGTCAAAATCAAGCAATGATTTTTTTTGTCCAAGAAGTGGAGTATCTATATGACCTGTTGCAAGATATGATGCATTACCATCAATCATCTTTCTTATAAAGAGAGTATTACCAGAAACTCCACATGCATAGTATGTATTTGTGTCAAAATGTCTTGCCAATAAATAGACTGAATCACCCTCGATAATATCAAAGGTACTTGAAACTGTATAATCTTTCCAAAAATGTTCCCCTATTTCAAATGAAGCATTATCATTTGGTGCTGGAGCAATTATTTCAAAACCTTCTTCGTGAGTAGTTAGTTCTCCAGAAATTCTTTGTTTTTTGGGAATCTGCTTAAGGGATTCATCCGAGAGAACGAATTCAGGATCTGACGGAACGCGAGAATTAAGAATTAAATCAAGCTGTGAAGATGTCATATTTTTCATCTCAAGACGACGAATACGCATCTGGTCTGTATCCACTCCATTGTATGGAGATTCAAGCACTACTGTTACATCCTCAAATTCGTTACCCTGGACAAATGCAAGTGAATACATCTCCTCTACGATCTTGTTATTTATATCAACAGATTGCGGAAAATTACTAAAGTCTGAATCACCATAATCATTCATTGGAATAGCAAAAAAACGTGGATATTTACCTGTTATGTGTTCTACGTCTTGATTGCCTAGTACATAATCATCTTTAATTCTTTGAACAAATTCTTCTTCTGTTTCAAGTCGTTGTTCGTTTTCAATATACATCTTTGAAGTAAGAAATCTACCTTCATTTTCCTGTGATGCAACTGCTGAATCTGCTATTTTAATTTTTTTGTGAGAATAACGACCGTGAGCTTCAATCTCCCATCGTCCAGACTCTGCCATTGACTTAAGTTCATTTTCATTCAAATAAAAAGTATTTCCATCTTTCATTGGACCTGTAGCAACAAAAATAGTTGCCTTGAATCCCAACTCTTTTAGCACAGCGTCTGTAGTATAGTAGCTATCCTTTCTTCCATCATCAAAAGTGATAATGATTGGTTTCTGCGGAAGAGCATATTCTCCTTGTCTAAAACGATAATAATCATCAACAGAAATCGCTTGGTAACCTTCTTTTTTCAAATACTCCATTACCTCAATAAAATTCTTCAAAGTAGTATTGTCATCATCCTTCACTTTTGTCACACCGTGGTACATCAAAATTGGAACAAATTGTGCAGGTGGAAGCATACTCACATCTTTTGGCATGAGATTTCTTGGTGCATGATAATTCACATAGCTAATGTGATATTTTTTAAGTTGTTGAGCTATAGAATCTCCAAAAAAGAAATACGATCCGATTCCAGTAAGTACGACAACAAGAGTAAGTGAGATTGATTTTATAATTTTATACATAATTAAATTTGTTCTATCGTGTTCCCCAGCTACTATCTCGTAGCTTGATAATAGCCCATGGCATTTGCCAAACCAGAACCACCGAATAAAAGAGCGTGAAAGGAATAGAGTACAAAAAGTCTTTGTGTTTGGTTTGGGCATAGTGATAAAACCCATACGCAAGACTCATCAATGACACACTTAAACAAAACAACAATGTTGCAACCCATTCTCCGTGAATGATCTTGGCGTACAATCCATACAAAACTATAAATGGACCAACAATTGGTATTATCAAGTTTGTATAAAACGCTATCGAAGCGAGAGGATGTTTTTTCCACATAAACACTGCTGCGCCAAAAAGTCCTTCTCGAATCCATGATTTTTTCCAACGCAATTGTTGCTTGATAAACTTTTTATATGTCTCTGGAACAATGGTTGTTGCTTTGGCATGTCGACAATAATGAACTTTCCAATTCTTTTTTAAGACAAAATTTGTAAGACTTCGATCATCACCAAAGGTACTTTTTGTACCAAATACCGTTCGATTTCTCCAACTATCCAAAACATCAATCAATATTTCACGTCTGTATGCCGAAAAACATCCAGGGCAACATGTTACTGCTCCAAAGACACTTTCACATGATTTAAAAATATCAAATGATATTCCATATCTAGCAGACTGCATTTTTGTGAGTAAGTTTGTGTCGTGATTTTCAACAAGCGTATTTCCAGAAATCGCACCAATTTTCGGATCTTCAAGAAAATGTTCCACAATATGCAAAAGCGCATCAGGCTTAACAAAACTATCAGAATCAACAAACACAACAATATCCCCTTTGGCTGACATCAATCCTGACGCCATTCCTTCTCTTTTGCCTTTGTTTTCATCAAACGCAATAACTTTAATTGTATGAGTTCGCGTAGAAAAATCTTGTTTTGCTCGATTCATTTCAACAAGTGTTTTATCTGTCGATCCATCATCAACAACAACACACTCAAATTTCCCAGGATATTCTGAGTCCATACATGCCTTTATGGTGCTGTATATTGAATCCTCTTCATTCTTAGCTGCAATAACAAAAGATACTTTCGGCAAGCCTATACCTTCTATGTCTATCCCTTTGTGAATATCTTTATAAAAGAAAGCAATTATCGGGCGTGAAAGTAAAAATAATGTAGATAAAACTACATATGCTATCACCACTCCAGAGTGTTCAACATTGAATACTTGAATCAACTTATAAAAGAATATGATTTCAAAAATCACAAAAAATCCCGCTGCCGCGAGAAAACTACTCAATGTTAGTGAGTCAAATTTAAGAAGCTTTTTCATAAAATAACTAGGTTTTTAGTTTACCATAGAAAAGACACGTTGTCTAACATATCGCTTTGTTGCAACTGTCAAAAAACCACTTCTCGTTGTATGTTGTGTATTAAATATCATCTTGAGTGCATACCGAAAGATGCACTATATCCTAACCTCACATAAGTACTTACTTCAAATAACTATCAAAGTATATTGTGTGACACGTGTACCCGCCGGGATTCTTTTGCAAGTAGTCTTGGTGGTATTCTTCAGCTGGCCAAAAGCGTGAAAACTTTTCAAGTGTTGTGACCACTGGCGCATTCCATCGCCCAGAATCATTTACTATTTTTATAAAATCCTGTGCTTGTTTGAGTTCATCATCGTTTTGATAAAATATCGCACTTCGGTACGAACTACCGATGTCATTACCTTGCTGATTGAGAGTAGTTGGGTTGTGAATCTGAAAGAAAAAATCGAGTAGCTTCCAAAAACTCGTGACATTTGGGTCGTATTCTATCTCTAGTGCTTCGGCATGACCTGGATGGTTGTCATATGTTGGATTGTCGTTGCTCCCTCCCGTATATCCCGCAACAATATTCAAAACACCTGCCTGTGTACGCATCAGTTCTTCAAGTCCCCAAAAACACCCACCTGCGAAATATGCTTTCATAAAAAGATTGTATCATAATAAAAAACCAACCAAATGGATAGTTTTTATTATTTATAATACATACTGGCGTCCTTGAGTTAGAACCGTACACAGTCAAGCCCTGCTTGGCGGATTTAGAGTGTTTTAGAATTTAATTTCGAAGCGTCTCGTGCTATTTATTTTTTTGTATAGAACTTATCAAATTCTTGAAAAATGTTCTTATTATAGAAGTCTTGCTTACTGCTTGTTGGATTATTAGGATTTAACTTTCTTGTCATTGAATAACCCTTTGTCATGAGGTCTTTTCTAATTTTATGATACTTACTATCAGCTTTAAAATCGGTATATCTCTCACGTAAAGACTTAGTAAGAATATTGAAGTCCAGCGGAAATTCCTTAAGGATACTCTCTTCTTCTATACGCACCACAGGTGCACTTAGGTTAGTCGTCACTTGAAATCCTTGAGTGCGGCCGCTTTTATTTTTAGAGACAATTGAAATAGGCATCATATTTCCTACGAGTTTTAATGTTGGAGCCCCGCCTTCTATAAAAGAACCTTCTTTAATAAATTTGAGCTTTGGAAGCAACTTCTCATCAATTACAACTGTCCCACCCTTCCCTTCGATTGTACCCTCGGCAACATCCATAACAGCAACATTATCCGTACCAATTTGCGCGATACGTTCAAACATTTTTTTCCAAAAAACTCTCTCTTGCATTTGAACTTCTTCCAAGAGAGCTCTCATTTCCGCATATTTAACTTTATCGCTCCTAGCATTATACCTGTAGTAAATTTCCCCCTCTCTTACCTCTTTATCATTTTTTATTGCAACAACTGGTTTACGTTCAGATGGAAAGACACGTAGTATTCCTACGGTTTTCCCGCGAACTTGTTCAACACTTTTCTCAAAATGAATTTCGGGAGAAAATATACTATTGAAATACTCAGTAATCCTAGCCTCATCAAGATCATCAAAAGAATCTGAAAGTAGACCAACTAACTCTCTTGGTTTGTTCTTTACCCCAAAGATAAAAACGCCTCCTTTTGCATTAGCAAACGCAGCTGCTGTTTTGGCATACTCATCTTTTGATCCCCAGTTAAACGATTCTTTGAATTCAAGAAAGGAACCTTCGCGCGACAAAAGTTTTGGCCCACTAGATGCAGCGAACTTTAATAACTCCTTAACGCTTTTGTTGACCTTCTTGGGTACCATATAGTAATTGTATCGCTTTTAGCGACTTTGCGAAGCCTATGCAAAATTAAATAAACGTTACGTTAACGCTCTTCGTACTACGCACGAGTTGGCTGTGTGTATTGAATAAAATCCGAACTTTTTTCCAACAAAATCCCGATGTGGAA
>CAYWZM010000020.1:0-11039 GCA_964462355.1 uncultured Candidatus Saccharibacteria bacterium | reverse complement strand
CATTTGGTTGACCAGAAAGTAAATTGAGTGAATCAAAAAACCTTCCAGAAATCAATGGTACAATTCCGTCCCCTATTGCAATAAGAAGAGATGCAAAAATGAGCACATAGGTTCCACTCTTGTATCGTGAGACAACCTCGTTCCAGATAATCTTTGTACCTGTTACATAATCTTTGAAGTCGAGCTTTCGAACTTCCTTTTTATCGTTATTCATATGTCGATGTGTTTTTTTCTAAAAATAATATATCACAAAATTAGCCTTTTGTCAAAGGCTAATTTAATTAAAAATACTCTATTTTCATTGCTCTTTTTGCTTCGGCAAGTGTTTCTTTTGCATATTCACGAGCTTTCTGTGTTCCCTTCTCTAGAATATCCATAATTTCCTTTGGATTCTTTGCAAGATATTCACGTCGCTCACGAATAGGATTGATTAAATCCTGCAATACTGCTGTAAGACGTCGCTTGAGGACTACATCACCGAGACCTCCTTTTTCGTAGTGCTTTTTGAGCTCTTGAACCTCATCTTTGTGTGGATCAAAAATATCAAGATACTGAAACACTACATTTCCTTCTACTTTTCCTGGATCCTCAACTCGAATATGATTCGGGTCAGTATACATTTGGTTTACCTTAGCTTCGATTTCTTCTGCGGAGTCTGACAGATATATTGCATTATTGAGTGATTTAGACATTTTTGCATTTCCGTCAATTCCTATTAAGCGAGATGTCTTGCTCACAATTGGTTCTATTTTTGGAAAGATATCACTATAGATTGAATTGAATTTGTGACCAATTTCATTTGCTTGTTCAATTACCGGAAGCTGATCTTCTCCTACTGGAATAGTATTTGCTTTGAATGCAAGTATGTCGGCTGTTTGTGAGACTGGGTAGCACAAAAATCCAGCTGGCACATCATCTTCATACCCCTTTTGTTTCATTTCATTTTTTACGGTTGGATTTCTTTTGAGTCGAGCGAGAGTAACTAAGTTCATGAAAAAGACAGTGAGTTCTGCAATTTCTGGAACTTGCGATTGAATAAAGAAAATTGTTTTTGATGGATCAACTCCACACGCAATATTATCGATAACAACCTCAATCACATTGTTGCGCACCTTCTCTGGATTTTCTGCATTGTCGGTGAGAGCTTGCACATCAGCAACCATATAAAAAACTGTGTCATGTGTTGACTGTAATTCTACTCTGTTTTGGATTGACCCAACAAAATGCCCTAGATGGAGCTTTCCTGTAGGGCGATCACCTGTAAGTACAATAGATTGTTTTGACATGACTGTATTGTAGCAAATGTATATGAAAAATAAAAAATAGGGCGCACATTAGAGTGCGCCCCTTCTCGACTGTCCACCAATTTTCCTGACTAACCTTAACTTATAGGACTAGGCCGAGGGTTTTCTAGATAATTTTCCCAACTTGAATCAAATCAAGTCGCTCACCTTCTTTCAAAAGTGCAATGCCATGTATCCCGTTATTTCTTAAAAAATGCACGTTGTCTTGAAGAAGTGCAAGTTCATTTATGTTGTCCACTGGCACAACTGTGAATGAATGAATCGATGGTTGAGATTTTTCAGCAAGCAATAAGTGTCTTGCTGCTGTCAGTGCTTGATGATATGATTCGTCATCCATGACTACAATCGGGGTCCTCGTTGTTTTTTCTCCGCAACCATTTTTGTACTGAAAAAAATTTTTTAGACATGCCGGTATATCTGCATGTTTTGGTTTGCCTATATGTGTACATAGGACAAAGTCTCCTTCATTGAGTCTGGGTTCAGTTGGGATAATAGAGATAGGTTCTCTCCTAATAGCCATCGGCCATTCTTTATGTGTTGTATCTGTCATGGTGCTATATTTTGACTGAATTATGCATTTTATTTATTTCATAGTCAATAAGTTTCATTTAGTTGTCCACACGAAACAAACACACTATCTACTTTTGGCAACTTCACGGGTGTTTGTCTTGGGTGGTACAATATCCGTATGGCAAAAGATAGACGTGATCCACATCTTCGAATACCTCCGCAAAGTCTTGATTCTGAGAAGGCGGTTCTTGGTTCTGTAATGATGCGTGCTGGTTCTATGCATGAAATCAACGAAATACTTTCACCCGAAGATTTCTATAGTGAGCGTCATCAAGTGATTTATAGAACAATGCTTGAACTTTCACAGAAAAATGAGCCAATAGACTTGCTCTCGCTTTCAACTCGACTCAAAGAAAAAGAAGTACTCGAACAAACTGGAGGAAGTGCATATCTCACAGAACTTACAGGAAGTGTTCCTTCTTCTACAAACGTTGTGTACTACGCAGAAATCGTGCACAAAAAAGCAACATTACGAAATCTTATCACTGCTGGTGACTCTGTAGCAGAACTTGGATTCAAGGAAACAGACTTGCCTATTTCTGATGTTCTAGATACTGCAGAAAAAACTATTTTCGGAGTCACTCAATCAGTCAACAAAAAACATAATTTTGTCGGCATAAAAGAATCACTCACACAAACATTTGAACAAATTGAAAAACTTCATGAAAACAAAGGAGAAGTCAGAGGTATTCCTTCTGGATATCAAGAACTCGATGCATTCCTTGCAGGATTTCAGCGATCTGATCTTGTGATTCTTGCTGCACGACCATCTGTGGGTAAAACAACACTTGCGCTTGATATTGCTCGGCGTACAGCAACATTACACAATACTCACGTGGGAATATTTTCTCTTGAAATGAGTTCGCAACAGCTTGCATCTCGCCTACTTTCATCTGAATCACGTGTCAGTGCGTGGAGTATCCGAACTGGTCAAAATTTGAAAGATCAAGACTTCCTACAGATTCGTGAATCTCTCGATAAACCTTCAAAAGCACCAATCTATATCGACGACCAAGCAGGAAACTCTATCAATCAGATGCGTGCTGCTGCTCGTCGCCTCAAGAGTCAGTTTGGGCTTGATATGATTATTGTGGACTATCTCCAACTCATGACTACTGCCAAAAATCATGACTCGATGGTCAATCAGGTGACAGAAATTTCTCGTTCCCTCAAACAACTCGCACGTGAGCTTGATGTCCCAGTGATTGCGCTCTCACAGCTTTCTCGTGCAGTGGAACAGCGTGGTGGTAAGCCTCGTCTTTCTGATCTTCGTGACTCTGGTTCTATCGAACAGGATGCCGATGTGGTGATGTTTATTCATCGTGAAGACAAATACAAAGACGAAACGGAGCGCACGAATATCGCAGAAATTCTTATTGAAAAACACAGAAATGGTCCGACAGGAACTGTTCAGCTTTACTTCGACGGAAATACTACCAGCTTCCTTTCACTCGAAAAGAGTAATCTTGGTGAATACGCGCCCACAGCATCACCAAAAAATGCACTTGATGAATTTTAGAATTAATACACGTTGTAGTTATTTTCATGAACCCTATTGATCGTCTCGCTGAATTATTTTCACACTTTCCTGGAATTGGAGAACGCCAAGCAAAGCGTTTTGTGTATTTTCTCTTGCTTCAAAATCAAGGATATCTAAACACCCTTGCTCAGACGCTCACAGAAATTAAGAAATCAATTGGACAATGTACAAAGTGCTATCGATATTTTCAAATAAACGGTCAAAATCTTTGTCGTGAATGTAGCGATACTACACGTGATGCATCTACTCTTTTGATTGTTGAAAAGGATGCAGATTTGGAGAGTGTTAAAAAGAGCGGGTCATACAATGGACATTTTTTTGTTCTTGGTGGACTTGTTCCTATTGTAGAAAAAACAACACTTGAACGTGTACGAATACAAGAATTGATATCTCGAATCGAAAAAGAAAAAAAGGATAACATTTTGAAGGAAATAATACTCGCATTTTCACTCAGTCCTCAGGGTGATCATACTGACACATATGTGAGAGAAATTCTTGGTCCAATAATAGAAAACAGTGGTATAACTCTCTCGAGTCTTGGTAGAGGCCTTTCTACAGGTACAGAACTTGAATATTCTGACAAAGACACAATAAAAAATGCATTAAAAAATCGAGGATAATCAAGAAATGACAATGGATTTATTTCAATTTAAAAAAACACCCATTCGGGTGTTTTTTAGTGAGTTATTTGATTGCAGTGATTTCGATTTCTGCGTAGGGCTGGCGGTGGCCGTTTTCCTTGTGATATCGACTCTTTTGCTTGTATCTTACTACTCGCACTGTCGCATATCGATCGATTTTCTTAAGAGTTGCTGTTACTTGTGCTCCAGAAATATACGGTGTTCCGATAGTAGTATCTGAACCATTGTCTACGAGGAGAACTTTGTCAAAAGAAAGAGTATCGCCAGCCTTGTGTTCGCCGTCGAGCTTCTCAATTTTAACCACGTCACCTACAGAGACTTTGTATTGCTTGCCTCCAGTAAAGAAAACCGCGAATTCATCTTTTTTAGCCACTTTTGCCATATGTAGGAGGATTATATATTATTTACAAAAAAATGCAAGTCATACACGGGAAATGTATGTTATTTATATACTATAGACAAAAAAGGAAAAAATGGTCTAAGACGTTTACTTAAAATACCGACTTTTTTATGAATTTTCCTCACAATCCCCTTCTCAGTATTTTGTATTGCATTTATACTTACTGTATATGATTTGTACAAACAAGTATCGCAATCTCACATGGATTGACGTTGAATCGCCGACTCAAAATGAGATTACTCACCTTATCGAAGAATACGATATTCCTGAAATTGCAGCCAAGGAACTCCTTTCAAAGACCGTCCGTTCAAAAGTAGATTTGCACCACAATACAATCTATCTTATTTTACATTTCCCAAAAATTCACACGAAAGACAACCAGGCAGTCGAGCAAGAAATCGACTTTTTGCTCGGAAAAGATTATGTCATTACCGTTCATTATGAAAAGATTCGCGCGCTTTCACACTGTGCCCATTCGTTTGAAAGTCATACAGTAAACAATAAGCATGCTATCGGTGATCATGCGGGATTTCTCTTCTTTTACCTCATAAAAGAATTGTACAAGGAATCAATGGAGGAACTTGAGTCAATAAACGACAATCTTAAGCAAATTGAATCAAGTATTTTTGATGGAAAAGAAGGACAAATGGTACATACTATTTCACAAACAAATCGAAAACTTCTTGATTTTAAACAAGCAATTCGTTTTCACGGAGATGTACTCGAGTCTTTTGAGCATGCTGGAAAACATTTTTATGGTGATAATTTTTCGTATTACCTCTCGGCAATTACTGGTGAGTACAACAAAGTAAATAATCTCCTCGAAGGACATAAAGAAATTCTCCGTGATTTGCGAGAAACAAACGACACGCTTCTCTCTGCAAAAACCAACCAAACGGTAAAGGTGCTCACCGCGCTTTCGTTCATCATGTTGCCTCTTTCTCTGATTGCAGGTATATTCGGTATGAATAGCGATATCGTCTTCATCAACAGCTCGTCAGAATTCTTCAATGTAATTCTTGCAATGCTACTTCTTGGTGTAGTGATGTTTATATTCTTCAAAGGCAAAAAATGGATTTAAGATTTTACAACACACTCTCAAAGAAAATTGAACTATTTTCACCACTTCATCCTCGCAAGGTTGGAATGTATCATTGTGGGCCGACTGTCTACAATTATGCGCACATAGGCAATCTACGTGCGTATATTTTTGCTGATATTCTCAGAAAGACTTGCGAGCTCGCTGGTTATGAAGTAACACAAGTGATAAATGTTACTGATATAGGACATCTTTCAAGTGATGGAGATGATGGCGAAGATAAAATGAGTAAAGCACTTCGTCGTGAAGGAAAGCCAATGACACTCTCTGCAATGCGTGAAGTTGCTGATTTTTATTTTAATGCATTCAAAGAAGATTTGACTTCTCTTCATATCGCACCTGCCACATATTTCCCATTTGCGTCTGATCATGTTACCGAGGACATCGAAATGGTTTCGTCGCTTCTTGAGCGTGGACATGCGTATACAACATCTGACGGAATATATTTTGATACCACTACATTTCCATCATATGGTGCACTCGGTGGCTCGGTTTCGACAGACGGTGAACATTCACGCATCGGAATCAATGAAGAAAAGAAAAACCCTCGCGACTTCGCAGTATGGAAATGGAACAATGAGCTTGGATATGATGCTCCTTTTGGAAAAGGTTTCCCGGGTTGGCATATTGAGTGTTCTGCCATGTCGCGCAAATATCTTGGTGATACTTTTGATATTCATACAGGTGGAATTGATCACATTGCGGTTCATCACAATAACGAAATTGCTCAATCAGAATCTGTTACAGGTAAAAAGTATGTACACGTATGGCTTCATAGTGATTTCGTGAATATCGGAGAAGACAAGATGGCAAAATCTGGAGAGAATTTTATTACACTTAGAACACTTATTGAAAAAGGATTAAACCCAATCGCATATAGGTTGTGGATTTTAGGTGCTCACTATAAATCAGTTCTAAATTTCAAATGGGAGTCCCTTGAGGCTTCAGCACAGGCTCTAAAAAGGCTTTATTCTCACGTAAGAGCTTTGAAAACAGACAAACCAGGCAAAGTCCTTACTGAATACGAAATACGCTTTAAAAATGCCCTCGCTAACGACCTCAATACTGCTGATGCTGTAGCAACCTTATGGGAATTACTCAAGGATTCATCAGTTTCAAGAGAAGACAAATATCATACTGTACTTATGTTTGATACAGTACTTTCACTTGGACTCAACACACTCACTGATGTGGTCATTCCAGAAAATGTTAAAGCTCTTGTTGATAGTCGCGAACAAGCCCGTCTTGAAAAGGATTGGGCAACATCTGATTCACTTCGAGACCAAATACACGCACTCGGATTTGAAATTAACGACACACCAGATGGTCCGGATGTACTGCCTTTATAATTAAAACACCACACAAATAGTGTGGTGTTTTAAAATGTTTTATTTAAGATTGAGTTCTACAAAAAAAGTACTTCCCTTGCCGTGTCCTTCTGATTCTGCCCACGTGCGTCCTTTGTGAGCAGTGACAATTTCTTTTGCAAGATAAAGTCCAAGTCCAGAACCTCCGGCGTTGACCTTTCCACCTTCGCCACGCTCAAATTTTTTGAAGAGTGTTTTCATGATCTCTGGAGGAATACCCATACCCGAATCTTTGACTCCGACTACGATCTTTTTTCCATCTTCTGATTTTGTAATTGTAATTTTAACTGTACCTTTTTCTGTATATTTGAGTGCATTATCTACGTAGTTTGCAAACACTTGGCGAATCTTCACAGGATCTGCAACTACAATTGCATCTGATAAATTTGAAGTTAGTGAGAGTTCAAGATTTCGACTTTTTGCAGAAACTTGAAGCTCGTTCGATAGTCCTTTCAAAAGTGAGACAAGGTCAACATCTGACATTTCAAATTTCATTCCACCTTGTTCGATCTTTGAGACATCAAGCAAGTCTTCTACGATTTGAGCCAAGTTTACACTTGATTGAAAGATTCGATCTACTGGAACCTTTTGATCTTCCTTTACTGGTCCGTACGACCCCTCAAGTAACATTGAGGCATATCCTTTAATAGCAGTAAGTGGGCTACGAAGCTGGTGCGATGCAAGAGACAGGAATTCTGTTTTCATTTTGTCGAGATCCTGAAGATGAACATTTGCTTCCGCAAGTTTATCTGAGAGCTGTTCAATGTGTGCACGCTGTTCGTTTTCCTTTTTGAAATTTTTAAACAATATATAGCTAAAACCGACAGCCATAATTAGTGTAAAACCATTTAAAAGCTTATCTGATGTGTCATTGAGAAAAAGAAATTGGACTGCGATAAGTGATATAAATCCATATATGAGCAGCTGGGATCCAAAATTTTTAAGATTGAAGGCGCCAAAATTAACGATTGCGTATAAAATCATAATAAGAAACAGCGGGAGTACAAACAAACTGTATAGATTTAATTCATAGTAGTCAGTTTGTGTTGCAATAAATTCAGTAATCGAAAATATAAGAAAAAATGCAATTATTGAAATTCCTACTATTAAAATACGCTTTCTGTTTTCGGTTACTTTATTTGCAATATATTCCCTTACTCCTGTAAAGACAATAATTGCAACACACACTATTTCTACAAAAAATTTATAGTATGTTAGCCAAATATTTTCTACAGCTTCACACACAGGATGATTGAGATAAAAAACTGAAGATAGAGAAATTGTAATCAGTGCTGCTGGTAATGTGAGTATTGTATATAAAATCTTCTTATTTGTTGAAATATCTTTGTTTAGAACAAATGATTCAAAAAAGTATGCACCAAGTATATAGAACACAGTATTTATAAAATCAAGTAGTGACCATGATGTATACACAAGACTATAATTTTTTGATGTCCATGTAATAAGATCACCAGCGAGCCATGCACAGAATGTAATTACAAATACAGAAAAAACTTTTGAAGCAATCGAAAATCTACCTTTTACATAGACTAATACTGCAAGAAACGCACCAATTATCCCAGGAAGAAGATGCGAGTAATATGCAATGGTGTGTGAATCTTTAGTTGTCTCAAAACACGTGTTTAAAATAGATTCCATAGAATATAATTTATAATTTTAGTTTATCATAATGTTCAGGTGTCTGACACATCCAAAACTCATCTCCTTCAATCTCTGTTGGTTCAAGTGCAACAATTACTGGCTTTAATCCATATTCTTTACACACTTTCTTATACGATGGGTAAAAAATATTTTCAGTAAACTCTCTTTCTTCTTTGTTAAGCATAAAGTTTTCAAACAAAATTCCATGCACTATGAATAACTTTAAAAAATTTACGTAGTATTCTTCAGCTTTTTTGCCGTGTGAAAAAAACCAATCTGATGCATCAAATATATTACCTTTAGGAAAGTGAGGGTATGCATCAAATAGCAATTCTTTATGAAAACTAATCAGACTCTTTCCATTTATACACTCAACTTCCTTGAGAGTTTTTCCGTTAAACTTATTGAAGTCAACTATTGTTTCTTGTTTGATAATTTTTCCACCCTTTTTCCCTTCACCAAAAAAGAACTTAATTTTACCTAGCGATCTTTTATACTCATTATTTGAAACAAACTTATCAGAATGATACTCCCACAATATTGGATTAAGATTTCCACCATCAGATAAATGGATAAATCGCCTTGTTTCGTAGTTTGGTGTGGCCACCTGTCTAAATAGTACACTATTGATAGTTGATTTGATTTCAAGGGCGGAAGGAACCTCTTTTAGATCATCTACTATTTTTTTAATAAGTTCTGTATCGCTTTGTCTTCGCTTTAATTCATCTACAGCCTCTTCGTATGTAAAATAAATGTCATTATAAAATGACATTTCATTTTCTATTTTATTTGAATCATCAACGTTAATCATGGTTACTCATTTCCAGAAAAATAACACTGGTCTATTCCTGGCACACAATCAATTTTAGTACATAATGTATTATTGTCAGTACACACACTCTCTATGTTGCACGAATCAGTTTTTCTGCATACATCAAAATTTGATGCTTCAATTGTATATTGAGAATAATACTCCAGCTCATTAGGAGGACACTCCTCTTGTTCGCAATTTCTGTAAAAACACTGTGTTGTGTTTGGATCACATGATTCCTCTACAAGAATCGTGTAGTTTTTCTGAAAGTAAAAACTATAAATGACAAATAGGCCAACAAATGAACCCATGATAACCCAAAAATACATCCAAGATTTAAATTTTTTGTTGTCCTGATTAGTGTATTCAATCATAGTGTTAGTACTAAGTATAGCAAAATTTATTAAAACTAAAACAACAGCATGCTTCCCACAATCATCACTGCAATTGCAACAAGTTTTGGAGCAATATGTTTTAAGTGAAATTTTTCTTCAACTATCCATGGAAAGAATTTAGTACAGATAAATGTAAGCACAAGAACGATAATTGGCTGAAATGTGGCGACCAAAAATACTAATGTTACCGGAGCTAAAAGCAACGAGAAGTTTTGACAAAAATTTCCAAACATAGTGATGCTCTCACTCGTTACATTAAGAGTCAAAATCTTTTTTCCGCCTGTTTCAATCATGTGAGTAAACGCATTTCTGTATGATTTAGAAAAAATCCAAATTAACAATCCAACAAGCCCTAGTCCGATATATTCCCAAAATGACGATACCCAAAACTGACTTTCGTTCGTTACAAATTTAAAAGATACACCCCAAAGTGCTGCAAAAATACACGAAACGAGCATCATGACCGCAATTTTTCCTTTGAATCTAACTCTATTTTCTTCACCAAATTCCAAAGACAAAATCAATCCTCCAAACAGTACAATAGCACTTCCTATAAGCTGGGCTTGAGTGAGTGTTTCTCCAAGTAAGAAATAGCCGAAAATATAGCCAAATACTGGAATAGTGAGAAACCATGGCACAACAGAAGATACATCCTCAATTTCAAGTGCTTTTAAGTACAACACAATCCATGCCAACGAGAAAAAGCCAGACACAATCAAAATTAGTTTATCGTGAAGACTTATATCAAAAATACCCTTAACAAAAATCGCAATAATAAAAGAAACTACAAGTCCAACAAGGCTTGAAAACAGCACGAGTGCTCCAACTGGATGTTCACCTTTTGAATGCTTGTTGACCAGATACTGATCGGCGATATTTACAAGTGCCCATAAAACGGGTGCACCAAGTGCATATAAAAACCATGTCATATATGACAAGTATACATCATTTGTTCAACAACAAAAGCTAACACCGTAGTTGGTGCTAGCTTTTTATTGCCCAAGTTTTTTGAGTTCTTCCACTAGTTCTTTTTCTTTCTTAGAAAGCTTGGTAGGCATTTTTATTAAAACCCGAACATAAATATCTCCTCGCTTACCTTTTGGTCCATTTGGAACACCTCGCTCTTTGATTCTAAGTAATTCACCGTGAGTTATTCCCTCTGGAATTTTTATTTTGACATCGCCATCCAGTGTGTGAAGTGTATGTTCTGCACCGAGAAGTGCGTCCGTAAGTTTGACATGAAGATCAGT
>CAYWZM010000019.1:0-11363 GCA_964462355.1 uncultured Candidatus Saccharibacteria bacterium | reverse complement strand
TTCTTCAAAATATGTTGAAGCTTCCTGTATATATTGCTGATGATCCGCTTTCTGCTGTGGCGAGAGGAACAGGAATAATTTTTGAGGACATTGATTATTTTAGAGATGTATTAGTCAACGCTCAAGATGAACTACCTCCACGATAGACGAAAAAAAGAAAAAAGAGTTGCACTTGCTCCAATTGTGATTGGAGTTGTTGTGATTTCACTTATTTTTGGTATCCATTTTTTATATAAAAGTACATCATCAATAACACTTGGAATTGCGCGCCCTTTGTGGAGTTTGAAAAATGCATTTCAACAAAAAATTCATTCATACGGTGCATATTTTGCATCAAAAAAACAATTACAAAGCGAACTCGATCAACTCAAAGAAGAGAATACAAAATTCAAATTGGAAGTAATTGACAGAAACGCCCTCAATGATGAAAACACCAAACTCAAAGAATTATTGAATAGAAAAAAAGATATTTCTACAACTCTTGGTGTAGTAATTGCTCGTCCTGGACAATCGCTTTATGACACACTCATTGTGGATGTTGGTCGTGATCATGGACTTGTGGTTGGAGCGAGGGTGTTTGTGGAAGGAGAAACATTGATTGGCTATGTTGAAGAAGTGTATGAAAAAACAGTCAAAGTGGCAATGTATTCTGCACCAGGTCAAAGCACTGACGCACTTTCTTCTCCGTCAAATATCCCTGTGAGTCTGAAAGGGCGAGGTGGAGGAAACTTTGAAATCGAACTTCCTCGCGATGTTGAGCTTCCTATTGGTTCATCGATAGTACATCTTGGAATTCATCCATATATTCTTGGTATTGTAGGTGATGTGACATTTGACCCACGTGACCCATTTCAGACTGTACTTGTATCTTTGCCGGTAAATATTCAGCATGTGAAATTTGTAGAAATAGAGAAGATTTAAAATAAATTTTAAATGAAAAGCGACCTTTTTAGGTCGCTTGGTTTTTTAATCCCCATCATCTTTAATTGCAATATCTGGTTCTTTGTATGTAATAATTGCTGAACCATCCTTTATACCTACAGAATGTGAAATAGATAGTATGTCAATTGATGGATTATTGTCCTTGAAATGCTTTATTTGGGTCAATAATCTGCCAAAGATTACTTGATGATCTGTGGAGTCGGTAAGGACTACAATAGGATGAATTTTTGTTCCCATGTTTTCTTTTTTAAGTTTCCGTGACTATACCTCATTTTTCTGCTATAGTCAAAAGACCGTGTTTAGATTTAAGATAAAAAAGAAGATTGAGGGCAGCCTTGGACGGACAGGAGAAATTGAGACTCCTCATGGATTTATAGCCACTCCAGCGTTTGTCTCTGTCGGAACCAAGGCGACAATCAAAGCACTCACGCCAGAAATGCTCGAAAAAGCTGGTGCGCAGGTCATGCTCGCAAATACGTACCATCTCTATCTTCAACCAGGGGATGAGCTTGTTCGTGATGCTGGGGGACTTGGAACATTTATGAATTGGAAAGGTCCAACCATGACTGATTCTGGTGGATTTCAAGTATTTTCACTCGGCGCTGCGTACGGAAAGGAGATTTCAAAAATTACTAAAGCAATTGATTCATCGCACCAGATTGCTGAGCGTTCAAGTGCAGATGATGGTGTTCCAAAGCTTGCAACGATTGGAAATGATGGTGTGTCGTTTCGATCACATATCGATGGATCACTTCACTACATCACTCCAGAAAAATCAATTCAGATTCAACACAATCTCGGTGCTGATATGATTTTTGCATTTGATGAATGCACCTCACCACAAGAAACCATAGCGTATCAAGAAGAAGCACTCAGTCGTACTCATGCATGGGCAAAGCGATCACTCGAAGAGATGGTGAGAATTCGCGAATCAAATCCACATGCACCATACCAAGCACTTTTTGGAATTGTGCAAGGGGGGCGTGAAGAGAATCTTCGAAAAAAATCTGCAGAAGAAATCGCGAATATGCGCGTGAATGCGAGTGAAGAAAACGAAGGAGTAGGTTTTGATGGATTTGGAATTGGTGGAAGTTTTGCAAAAGAAGACATGTCGACTGCCGTGGCGTGGGTCAATTCTGTGCTTCCTGAAGACAAACCTCGACACTTGCTCGGTATTGGTGAACCAGAAGATCTTTTTATGGGAGTAGAAAATGGTGTAGATCTTTTTGACTGTGTTGCGCCGACTCGAAATGCTCGAAATGGCACACTCTACACTAAAGATGGAAAAATAAATATTATGAACAGTCAGTTCAAAAATGATTTTACTCCACTCGAAGAAGGATGCGGGTGCTATACCTGTACTCACTATACTCGTGCGTATGTTGCACATCTTTTTCGTGCAAAAGAAATGCTCGCAGGCACACTCGCAACGATTCATAATCTCTATTTTATAATTCATCTTGTTGACGCAATGCGTGTGGCGATTGAAGCAGAAAAATTCGTAGAATTTCGTGAGTCATTCTTGAAGCGGTATTCAAAAGATGCTACGATAGACGAAACAGCTCTAGAAAACTCGACGAACTGAAACATCTAAGTAGTCTGAGGAAATAAAAGTGTTCATCGCTTCATGAGTAGTGGCGAGCGAAAACGGAGTGGCCAAATCAAGTGTTTTTTTTGAATTGTAAGGAATTCAAACACGAGAGAGGTTGTATCTCACAGGACAACCAGGCGAAATACTGAGCTATTTTTATGAATGGGTGAGGACTGTATCACTATATACACCTCTCCCAAATGTGACACAGGCAAAGCACGAAAGTGCTTTGCCTGCTTTTTTTATTTCTCAAAATAACGTAAAGTGTGTGTATACATGGCAAAAAGTATCTTTAATCTAATAAGCGATTATTCTCCAGCGGGGGATCAGCCAGAGGCAATCAAAAAGCTCACCAAAGGACTCAAGGATGGGCTTCGAACACAGACCCTTCTTGGTGCTACGGGTACAGGAAAGACATTTACAGTAGCACACATGATTACCAACAACAATCAACCCACACTTATTATTGCTCATAACAAAACGCTTGCTGCTCAACTCGCGCAAGAATTTCGTGAGTTTTTCCCTGATCATGCAGTGCATTATTTTGTTTCGTATTACGATTACTATCAACCAGAGGCTTACATGCCAGTGACTGATACGTATATCGAAAAAGATGCACAAATCAACAAAGAAATTGATCGACTCAGGCATGCGACAACTCAAGCACTTCTCACTCGCAAAGACGTGATTATTGTTGCGTCTGTATCATGTTTGTATGGATTGGGCTCACCAAAAGAGTATGAACAAAAAAATACTCGACTACGCGTAGGGGACAAGATTAATCGCAATGACTTGATGCGAAAACTTGTTGATATACATTTTGAGCGTACAAATGCTGATCTTTCACCTGGACAATTTCGTTCGACAGGTGCACGACTTGATGTGATGCCAGTGTCTGAGACATTTATGTATTCTATCGAGCTTATGGGTAATGCGATAACAAAGATTTTGAAAATTGATCCGGTATCTTCTGAAATCCTCGAAACACCACAAGATATTTTTATTTTCCCTGCAAAACATTTCATCACTCAAGACAAAGAACTCGAGCGTGCAATCAAAGACATCAAAAAAGAACTTGATATACAGCTGAAGAAATTTGAAAAAGAAGGCAAGCTTCTCGAAGCAGAGCGAATCAAACGACGAACCAATTATGATCTTGCGATGATTCGTGAGATTGGATATTGTTCTGGAATCGAAAATTATTCTCGACATCTTTCTGGTAAAAAAGAAGGCGAACCACCAGAGACATTGCTCTCATATTTTCCTCATGCAAAAGACGGCACCCCAGAATTTTTGACTGTAATTGATGAATCTCACGTAACACTCCCTCAACTGCAAGGAATGTACGCAGGTGATGCATCTCGCAAGCAGACACTTGTGGATTTTGGATTTCGACTTCCATCAGCAAAAGACAATCGTCCATTGAAGTACGATGAGTTTCAAGAAAGAATCGGACAAGTAGTCTATGTCTCGGCGACACCTTCACAGCTTGAGCGTGAGGGAAGTGATCAGATAGTCGAGCAAATTATTCGTCCAACTGGATTGCTTGATCCAGTGCTTTCGGTGCGTCCGCTCGTAGCACAAGGTGCATTCAAAGGACAAATACAAGATTTTATTGAAGAAGCGCGAAAAACAATTCTTGGTGGTGGGCGAGTACTTGCCACAACACTTACCAAAAAAATGGCAGAAGACCTCTCTTTGTATCTCAAAGAATTACCGCCAGAAAATGGAAAGAAAATTAACGCAGAATATTTACATAGTGATATCAAGACAATAGATAGAATCAAAATTCTCACAGCGTTTCGTCGTGGTGATTTTGATTGCTTGGTAGGAGTGAATCTTCTCCGAGAGGGTCTTGATTTGCCAGAAGTAGAACTCATCGGCATACTTGATGCCGATAAAGAAGGATTTCTAAGAAGTGAGACATCTCTCATACAGACTATTGGACGCGCCGCGAGAAACAATAAAGGCCATGTAATTTTGTATGCGGATACACTCACAGGTTCGATGGACCGCGCGATCAAAGAAACAAATCGAAGACGAGAAATTCAAATTGCATATAATAAGAAGCATAAAATTACGCCTAAAACTATTCAAAAAAATATCAAAGATATTACGGAACACATGGAAAGTGAGCACGCAAAAGCGGTCAATGCTGAGCTTGCCCTTGATGTTGAGCTGTTCAAAAAAGCGTATGCCAAAGAGCTTGCCAAGCCAGCGAAATCATTGAAAGGCGCACTTGAAAAAAGGTATATGTCAGACCAAGAACGTGAGTTGATTGTGTATGAAAAAATAATAAAGATAAAAGAAAAGGAGATGAATAGTGCTGTCAAAGAACTAGATTTTGAAACTGCTGCAATATTGCGAGATGAAATAGGTGTACTCAAAAAGAAATTGGTGATCAAAGATGAAGGTGAGAAATAAAAAAAAGTGGGTAGACTAATTATGGTCTACCCACTTTCATTTTCATTGTGATGCGATTCTCTTGTTGCATATCCAAAGAACAACATTATGATAACGGCGGATGAGATAATGTAACTTATTGCAGGATGTATTCCTTTTTTCATGCATAGAGTAAAAAGAAATATCCATTTTCCAATAAGTCCAATCAGTACAAAGATACCAATCTTGTTGTACCAGAGAATCGAGTAGAATGTTTTCATGAGCGAGATTTTTACTGATTCAATCATACATGGACTTTTTCGTCAATTTTCAACAAACACACATATATGCTACTATCAGTCTATAAAAGAATCATAGATACCCCCAAGGAACAATTCCTTGGTTTATCATTGTATGAAAAAAGAACAAAAAAACAGCGACATGATTGTGGTCAAAGGTGCGCGTACGCACAATCTCAAAAATATCTCAGTTGAAATGCCTCGTAACAAAATGGTGGTGATTACAGGTATGTCTGGAAGTGGTAAGAGCTCACTTGCATTCGATACTATTTTTGCTGAAGGACAAAGACGTTATGTTGAATCTCTTTCGGCATATGCGCGACAATTTTTGAATCAAATGCCAAAACCTGATGTCGATGAAATCACAGGACTCTCACCAGCCATTTCAATCGATCAAAAATCTCGATCAAATAACCCTCGTTCAACAGTGGCAACAATTACAGAGATGTATGACTATCTTCGTGTGCTTTATGCGCGCGTGGGTCATCCGCATTGTCCAGTGTGCGGAGAAGAAATCAAAAAACTTTCTAATGAAGAAATTATTACGTTTGTACAACAAAAAATTTCTGAACAAACTACATCAAATAAGAAAAAGAAATCTGTTATGGGTGTAGAGTGGGATGAAATTCCACTCACTGTATATGCACCAGTCGTACGCGGAAGAAAAGGCGAGTACTATCAGCTCCTGTATGATTTGCTTGGTAAAGGGTATGCACGGGTCAGACTCGACGGGCAAATGAAAAATCTTCGCGACAGAATCGAGCTTTCAAAGCAAAAGAAACACTCAATAGATATTGTTGTTGATGAATTTGCACTTCATGAATTTAAAGATAATCCGACTGATTCTCGGATGAGACTTGCCGAGGGTATTGAGCGAGCGCTCCTTGAAGCAGATGGACTTGTAACTATTTCGATTGGAGATGAAGAATTCACCATGTCGGCAAAGTTTGCATGTAAAAACGACGGCTTCTCATTTCCAGAAGTTGAGCCACGTTTGTTCTCTTTTAATTCGCCATACGGCGCATGTCCTACGTGTAATGGTCTTGGTTCGAAGTATTTTGGAGGCGACGAACCTTGTGACGACTGTAAAGGTGCACGCCTACGACCAGAAGCACTCAATGTATTTCTTGTTGCAACAAATGGAAAGAAAATCAATATAGTTGAACTCACTCAAATGTCTATCCAAGAGGCAGTAGACTTTTTTATTGAACTCAAATTGTCTCCATCAGAAAAAGAAATTTCAAAACCAGTTATCAGAGAGATTGAATCTCGGTTGGAATTTTTGCTCAATGTGGGACTTGAGTATCTTTCACTCAATCGAAAAGCAAATACACTTTCTGGTGGTGAATCACAGCGAATCAGACTTGCATCACAGCTCGGATCACGTCTTGTAGGTGCGCTCTATGTACTCGATGAGCCAACAATAGGACTTCATCAACGTGACAATGAGCGACTCATCAAAACGCTCGAAGACCTTCGTGATCTTGGAAACACTATTCTTGTTGTGGAGCATGACGAGGATACTATTTTTGCGTCTGATTATATTGTTGATATTGGACCAAAAGCGGGAGTGCACGGAGGACAGGTGATTGTCGCGGATTACCTCGACAAGCTTCTTGATGCAAAAACAAATCCATCAAAATCTCGAACACTTTCATATTTGCGCAATGAAGAACGAATTGAAATTCCAGAAAAACGTAGAACAAGTGACAAAGGTTCACTCAAAGTTGTCGGAGGAAAAGTGTTCAATATCAAAAACATGAATGTCGAAGTTCCACTTGGAAAACTCGTATGTATTACAGGAGTATCTGGAAGCGGAAAGAGTTCTTTTATGTATGAAATTCTTCACAAGAATCTTCTTGCTCGATATGAGCGAAAATTTCGAAGCGCCAAAACATACAACTGTGCATCTTTTTCAGGAACAGAATATTTGTCTCGTGCGATATTGATAGACCAGTCTCCAATTGGTCGAACTCCGCGTTCAAATATTGCGACTTATACTGGAGCATTTACCTTTATCCGAGATTTATTTGCAACCACAGAAGAATCTCGTCTTCGAGGGTGGAAAGCAAATCGTTTTTCATTCAACGTCAAAGGTGGACGATGTGAAGCATGTGAAGGAAATGGTGAGATCGCGGTTGAGATGCACTTCTTGCCGACAGTCTATGTGACATGTGATGTGTGTGGAGGAAAGCGTTTTGATAAAGAAACACTTCAGGTCAAGTTTAAAGGTGCTACAAAATCAAAACTCGGTGGAAAAAATATCTACGAAGTGCTTCAGATGACAGTAGAAGAAGGATTGGCATTTTTTGAAGATATTCCTGCGATTTATGACAGATTGAAAACCTTGATGGATGTTGGACTCGGATATGTAAAACTCGGACAAAGTGCTACGACACTTTCAGGAGGTGAAGCACAGCGTGTCAAAATTTCTTCTGAGCTCTATCGTCCGCATTTGGAAAAAACGATCTATTTACTTGATGAGCCTACTGTAGGACTTCATTATGATGATGTTGCAAATCTTCTCGGAGTATTGAATCAGCTTGTGACAAAAGGAAACTCGGTTGTATTGATCGAACACAATCTCGATATAATTAAGTGCGCGGATTATATTATTGATATTGGACCAGAAGGTGGAGTAGGTGGAGGAGAAATTGTTGCAAAAGGAACGCCAGAAGAAGTGGCAAACACACCAAAATCTCACACAGGAAAATATTTGAAAAAAGTATTGAGAAAGAAATAAAAAAGCCGGCACTTTGCCGGCTTTGTGAGTTACATGAAATCTCCCACCGATATTTTCTGGTGCTCATAGAGCATTTCCCAAATCATTTGATACGCATCGTCATAATTGATTGATTTCTCTTTGATGAGATTTTCGAGTATAGAAAGTATCTTTTCGGATAACAATGCAATAACTGATTTGCTGCACAAATTTTTATCGAATTGTATTTCAATCTGTTTACAGAGTTCTTCATTTGCTAACCCTTCAAGTGAAGTTCTGCTTTTGATCGAGTCAAACATTGTCCGTATCTCGCAATACTCCGTGTGTTTTTCGTGTGTATTTATTCCAAACAAACGACAGGTTTCGTTTGTGAGGAAATCAATTCCGGTGATCGATGTGTTTTTCATGAGAGGTTCTTTTTGCTCACTTTACGCCCGTGTTGTATACTTGTCAAACATGAAGATTTCAGAAGTAAAAAAACTCTCACTTCCAGAAAAGCCAGGGGTGTATTTCTTTCGAAAAGGGAAAGAAGTGCTCTATATCGGCAAAGCTACTTCGCTCAAAGACCGTACACGAAGCTATTTTGCAAAGGACTTGATTGATACACGAGGTCCTGCAATTCTCGATATGACCGTCAAAGCAGATTCGCTCACATGGAAAGAAACTGATTCTGTACTCGAAGCGCTTTTACTTGAAGCTGAGCTCATAAAAAAGTATCAACCATATTACAATGTCAAAGAAAAATCTGACAAGAGTTTTATGTGTGTGGTAATTACTGACGAAGCCTTTCCTCAAGTATTATCAGTGCGTAAAAAAGATATAGACAAAGAATCCATGACTGCTCAGGACATGAAAATCAAAGCCGTCTATGGACCATTTGCAAACGGTAATGCGCTTCGTGAAGCACTCAAAATAATCCGACGCATTTTTCCATTTCGTGATGCGTCTTCTTCAAAAAGTGACAACTATGAATTTTATAAACAAATCGCTCTGACTCCTGACATGTCTGAAACTGATGCGGCGATTCGATATGCACATACAATAAAAAATATCCAACTTTTTTTTGAAGGAAAAAAGAAAGACATAATAAAAAATCTCAAAAAGGAAATGATGGACTTCGCAAAAAAACAGCTTTTTGAAGAAGCACACAAAATCAAGAAGACACTTTTTTCACTCGAACATATCAATGATGTCGCACTTTTGAAAAATGATATTTCGGCATCTGTATATCATCATGGTATTTCAGTGTTTAGAATCGAAGCATATGACGTAGCACATCTATCGGGAAAAAACATGGTCGGAGTAATGACAGTAGTAGAGAATGGTATTCCCGCAAAAAAAGAATACAAGAAATTTATTATACGTTCACAAAAAGGAGCAAATGATACAGGTGCACTCGAAGAAATTCTCTCTCGAAGATTTCGTCACCTCGAATGGGGAGTTCCAGATCTGATTGTGGTTGATGGATCTGTTGCTCAGGAACATGTTGCACAGCAAGTACTCAATAGATATCAGATTTCTGTTCCGATTGTTGCGGTGGTGAAAGATGAACGTCATAAAGCACGAGAAGTGCGCGGAGAAAAAAGTATTGTTTCCAAACATTCAACATCTATAGTATTGGCAAACAGTGAGGCGCATCGTTTTGCAATTACTTTTCATAAGTACAAGCGAGCAAAAGATTTTTTGGGTAACAAATAATACATGTTCACTGGTCATCGCGTTCTACTCACTGTATACTATTCTTATATGATTCGTGTCGGTGTACTACGTGGAGGAATAAGTGGAGAATATGATATTTCACTTCTTACCGGAGGAAGGGTTCTTTCGAGTTTGAACAAAGACAAATTTGTTCCTGTTGATCTCTTAATCACAAAAGACGGAGAGTGGCACATGAATGGACTTCCTGTATCTGGAGACAAACTCAAAATGAGTGTTGATGTTGTCTGGAATGCTCTACATGGACATTTTGGCGAAGACGGAAAAGTACAACAGTTTTTGGATTCACTCTATATTCCATATGTTGGTTCTGGGGCACTTGCTTCAGCTGTCGCGCACAACAAGCTTCTTGCACGTGATCGTCTCAAAGAACTTGGTTATCTCGTTCCAAAATCACGACTTATTAAATATATTGATGACGATATTCTTGATGTTGTGGCAAAAGATGTCTTTATGACAATTCCACCTCCTTGGGTTGTGAAGCCACTTTCGGGTGGATCGTCTCTTGATACATTTATTGCACGGACATACGACGAGCTAATTGGAGCTCTGCATGAATTAAAAAAACGTCATCAAGAAATCGTGATCGAAGAATATATCTACGGGCAAGAACTTTGGACAGGTGTGATTGAACATTTCCGAAACAAAGAACACTATACATTTCCTGTGCATTGCGTATCGACGAATGAGGGAATGTTGTGTACACACCATAGACTTTCGGGAGAATATTTATTTTATATTCCAAAAGATACTCCGCATGACGCAAAAAAGAACATCGAAAATCATGCACAACGAATTCACAAAGAACTGGGACTCAAAGGGTATAGTAGTGTCGATTTTATAGAAAACAAAAAAGGCTTGTATGTGCTCGAGGTTGATAGTCAGCCAGCATTTCATGAACACTCTCAATTTTCAAAAGCACTCGAATCAATAGGTGTGTCATTTGGGCAGTTTGTTGAATCACTAATAGAAGACACGCTTGGAAAGAATAAAAAATAACCGCACAATTTTTGTGCGGTTATTTTTTATTAGTGTCGCCCTGAGACATCTTGTGTAGTTCCTACAATTCGAGTGACTTCTCCTTGTGGTCCTTTGTATGCTTTCATGATGCTGAGCAGGTTTTTTTCGATACCATTGTTTGATATTTTGTATTCAAGTATAGCTCGAGATTCTGATCCTGCAGTAAGTGAGTCAAGTATTTGCTTAATTTTTTCTCTATCACTTTTTTCAATATACGATTCAAACATCTCACGATCAATTTTTGTACCTTCAGGAATTCCGAAAAATGAATACATTTCTTTGTCCCATGTCATGGTGCCACTTCCGAGAAGGAGAGTGAACCTGCCGAGTCCTGCTACATCTTCTGCTTCACTCAAGACTGCCTTCTGTGCTTCGAGTGTAGTTTTTGTTTGTTTGAGAGAATCAAGACTCTTTATTGAGCGTTCGAGATACATGTACAAAACCAAGAGAAAGACAGTGAGCAGTGCTGATGATACTGCGATCATTACTCGCGCAAAAAGTATTTCAGTTCTCCAAACGGTTGTACTTACATCAATCCCAATTATTGCGATAGTTCTTCCTTGTTCATCAAAAATGGGCGCTTCAGCGGTGACCCACTTGCCCCATTTGTCCTCGTATGGACCTTGTACAAAAGGTGTGCCTTTTTGATAGTTTTCAATTTCGTCTGTACTGGTCTCTTCATATATATCTC
>CAYWZM010000018.1:0-13434 GCA_964462355.1 uncultured Candidatus Saccharibacteria bacterium | reverse complement strand
GGAAATAGAATATTTTGTTCGTGAAAATGAATGGCAAAAGTATTTTGAATTTTTCAAAGATGAAATGCGTGAGTGGTTTGAAGAAGTAGGTATAGATACCGAAAAGCTTGTCGAAATTGAAAAAGCTCCTGAAGACCTCGCTCATTATTCAAAACGCACAGTAGACTATGAATTCCATTTTCCATTTGGCCAAAAAGAACTTTGCGGACTTGCGTATAGAACAAATTTTGACCTTACAGTCCACCAAAAAGGGAGCACTCAAACACTCGAGTATTTTGATGAGGAAACAAAAGAAAAATATCTTCCACATGTTATCGAGCCTTCATTTGGTTTAGATCGTACCTTGCTTGCGCTCCTTGTGTCAGCATACAAAGAAGTACCAGACAAAGAAGGTACACGTGTGTATCTTGATTTCAAACCAAGTATTGCACCGTTGATTGCGTGTGTGTCACCATTACTTAAAAACAAACCAGAGCTTGTGACTAAAGCACGAGAGGTGTTTGGTGTACTCAAATCACATTTTGGAAGAATCGCATGGGACGACAATGGAAATATCGGAAAACGTTATCGACGACAAGATGAAATCGGTACTCCGTGGTGTATTGTGATTGACTTCGATTCACTTACTGATGAATCTGTTACAGTACGAGATCGAAATGAAGGAACTCAAGAACGAATAAAGATTTCAGATATTGTGTCTTATATTTCATCAAAAATGTAATACTATGGAACCCAAAATAAACCCCGCAAAAGTACTCTATATAACACGAGACACTTCAGTCCTTAGGGATGATTCGGCGTTTCGAAGAACTATTTTGGAGTACGCTCAAGGTCTCGAAGAAGTGCATGTTATCGTGCTTGGAAACGCGCTTCACGGAGAAAAAGTGATACACCCACACGAACGAGTATGGATTTACCCAACATCAGTCTTTGGTGGATTGCTTCATGTTGTGAAGGCATTTCATATTGCTTATACACAACTCACATGGAAATTTCATTTACGTCCAAATATCATAGTTGGAGATACTCCATTTTTATCAGGCTTGATTGCGGTGTTGCTCGGAAAAAGATTCAAGAAAAAGGTGTATATTATTACTGAAAATATTGTACATGTAGCATCTCGAAGTTTTTCTTTTTCAAAATATATTTCTGACACATGTGTGAGATATGTGTTTGAACACGCAACCAAAATCCGAGTTACAAGTGAAGTATCAAGAAATAGTTTGGAGAGTTTTTATTTTGTAAAACCAGAAAAAATTTCTATTGTTCCATTGTATGTTGATGTGAACGATTTTATTAATAATCGTGAAAGCATCAATTTTCAAAAAGAATTTCCTCAGCTTGGGTTTAGTATCCTCATTCATCCAATTTCATATACTTCATTGATAGGCGAGCTTTTTTCAATTACAAAAAGACTCATAATGAGCTATCCAAGAACAGGTATTGTAGTCATTGGGGCAACATCTGGACTAAAGAGAAAAATAGTATTTCGTGCACAAATGTCTGGTCTTTCACGTCATGTGGTGTGTGTTGATACCGAAAAAAATCTTGCGCCATATTACAGAGGTGCACATTTGT
This sequence comes from uncultured Candidatus Saccharibacteria bacterium, assembly GCA_964462355.1. Lineage (GTDB taxonomy): Bacteria > Patescibacteriota > Minisyncoccia > Phycocordibacterales > UBA9973 > JAGOQQ01. Next base: position 11,856 of record CAYWZM010000018.1, on the reverse strand, counting down.
ATTTTGATGTAAACAAAGATTCAGAAGGGGACAGGTTTTTGGTTGAGGCACTTGCATCGAGTTCTGCGGTCATTACAAATCCATCGGGGATTGGAGGAAGTCTTTTTGAGGGTACTCCATACTCAACATATGTATGTCCAATCGGAGACACCACATGTGCAGAAAGCCGTATTAGACATCTCATGGAAAAGCCAGGCGCACGAGATGATATGCGCGTCAATGCAAAATTTATTGTAGAAAAGCATGTTGCGTTAGATAGAGCAGGTTTTATTTCAAAAATGCTCAAGGAATGGAAGGACGTAGTGATAGAACACACAAACTAACTTTTTAGAATATATGAAAATCACAAAGAAGAAATTTCCAAACGGAATGAGATTTGTTGGTGTCAATTTACCGGAAAGTAAAACAGTTACTGTGCAGGTATTTGTACGTGTAGGTGCTGAGGACGAAAAAAAGGGAGAAGAAGGACTTGCTCACTTTATTGAACATATGTGTTTTAAAGGGACAGTCAAAAGACCAACTGCGCTTAGTATTACACGTGAAATAGAAAGCCTCGGTGCTCACGTCAATGCCTATACAAACTATAAGACTACTTCGTATTACATCAAAGGTTCAAAAAATCATATAGAAAAAATTATAGATATAATTTCCGATATTTATAATAACCCGTTGTTTCCAGAAGCTGAAATAGAAAAAGAAAAAGGAGTGGTGATTGAAGAAATCAATATGTACAACGATCAGCCAGACAATCTTGTTGATGAAGACTGGCATAAATTATATTTTGAAAAGGGTCGTTATACATGTCCTATTGGTGGTACAAAAGAAACAGTTTCGTCTTTTGCACGGGAGCAACTCATTTCGTTTTTTGAAAGACATTATATTCCTCATAACACAGTCTTTGTTGTCTCAGGCACATTTGATGAGAAAAAAGTTATTGACCAAGTCAAGAAATTTTTTAATAAAAAATCTCATTACATGACAGTACGACGACCTGTCATATCTCACACGAAAAATCCAGCTCAGCATGTGGTGTCAAAAAAGACTGACCAGGCACATTTGGTCATGGGTGTTCCTGCGTGTACCTATTTAAGTGATGAACGTTATCCGACATATGTACTCTCAACTATTCTTGGGGTTGGTATGAGCTCAAGACTCTTTCAGCTGCTTCGGGAGGAAATGGGTGTTGCGTATTATGTCTACACTCAAGCATCTATAGCTCCTTCTCATGGTGTATTTAAAATATATGCTGGAGTTGATAAAAATAGAGCGAAAGAAGTAATAGAAAAAATTCAACAAGAAATCAAACGTATCGCACATGACGGAATTTCTGACGAAGAACTTACTCGCGCAAAAGAGTATATGGCGGGAGAAATAAGTCTAGGTCTTGAATCATCTGATGATTTTTCTTCGTTTTACGGAAATCAAGAAGTGTATGGACTTCCACCTGAATCTCCTAAACAAAAAGAGCAAAAAATGAGAAGTGTAACAAAGTCTGATGTGATAAAAATAGCTAAAAAGTTGTTCAAAAATTCGTTCACTATTTCACTCATCGGAGATTTTCCACCAAACTACTTGGACTAAAAATGCAATTTTTCTTGTGCGTGATACTATGAAGGTATATGAAAAAAGACTCCACAAAAGAACATATTGTTGTGTCTGTGAGTACAGGTACTATTTTAAAAATTATACTATTTACTTTTCTCACATTGGCGCTTGTTAAATTGTGGGAGATAGTACTTGTGGTACTTACCGCAATTGTGTTTGCAACATTTGTCGAAGGAGGTGTTCAGCGTTTTAGAAGATACAAAATGGGGCGCACTTTTTCAGTTATAGTTATTTTTGGATCACTTGCGGTTGTTGTGGTAGGACTGTTTTATCTCTTTGTTCCACTCCTTGTGTCTGAATTTTCAAACTTGATTGATATTGTGTCAAAATATATTCCTTCGAGTACAGAAATATTGAGTCCTTCAAACTTGAAAGACACAAATGCAGTTATCTCTTCTTTTTCAGATACTGGATCTTCGCTTGCTGATATTGCAAAGTCAATTCAGTCTGCATCCGCAAAAATTTCTGGAGGATTCATTGATGTTATCTCAGGTGTGTTCGGAGGCATTGTAAACCTCGTACTTATTTTTGTATTATCGTTCTATCTCTCAATACAAGAGAAGGGTATTGAAAAGTTTCTCCGTATTGTCACTCCTCTTAAAAATGAGGCATACATTATTGATCTCTGGGAACGATCACAAAGAAAAATTGGACTATGGATCCGTGGACAGCTTGTACTTGGCCTTATAGTTGCTGTGCTTACGTATCTTGGACTTGCGATTCTTGGCGTACCAAATGCGTTCTTGCTTGCGCTTCTTGCCGGAGTGTTTGAACTTATTCCATTTGGAATATTCCTTGCAATTATCCCCGCGGTCTCGTTTGCGTTTATCGCAGGTGGTGTGTCTCTCGCACTTATGGTTGGTGGATTTTATCTAATAGTCCAACAGTTTGAAAGTTATCTCATTCAGCCACTTGTGGTCAAAAAAGTGATTGGTGTTTCTCCTTTGGTTGTGATACTCTCAGTACTTATAGGAGCAGTACTTGCTGGATTCTGGGGTCTTATTCTTGCAATTCCTGTTGCAGTGGCATTGATTGAATACATGAACGATATTGAAAAGGCTAAAATTGGCCAGGGTGAATAATCTGAAAAATAACACATGGAAAAAAAGACATTTTATATTACAACCACATTACCTTATGTGAATGCTGATCCTCATGTTGGTTTCGCGATGGAAATAATTCGCGCCGATGTGATAGCTCGTGCAAAAAAGAAAGCAGGATACGAAGTATTTTTTAATACTGGTACAGACGAACACGGCATCAAGATTTTGCAAAAAGCTCAATCAGAAGGAAAAGACGTTAAAGTATATGTTGATGAATATGCAGAGAAGTTTCGTGGACTAAAGGAATCTCTTGGTATTTTGAATGACTTGCATTTCATCAGAACAACTGATGCTCATCACGAAAAAGCTGCGCAAGAATTTTGGAAACGATGTGCCGAAAATGGGTATATCTACAAAAAAAATTATCAAGTGAAGTATTGTGTTGGATGTGAACTTGAAAAAACAGATAGTGAATTAAACGAACAAGGTGAATGTCCGCTTCATCCAGGAAAAGAACTTGAGTTGATTGATGAAGAAAATTATTTCTTCAAATTCTCTGCATTTCAAGAAGAGCTTCTCGCGCTCTATAATGGACGCCCAGACTTCGTGCTTCCAGAAGGAAGATTTAATGAAATTCGCGCATTCGTAGAACGAGGATTGGAAGATTTTTCTATTTCACGTCTCAAATCAAAAATGCCGTGGGGAATCACTGTACCAGGTGATGATACTCAGGTCATGTATGTATGGTTTGATGCACTTGTAAATTATATTTCAACACTTGGATGGCCAGACAACAGTGAGATATTTGATGCATATTGGCCTGGAATACAGATTTGCGGAAAAGACAATCTTCGTCAGCAGTCTGCTATGTGGCAAGCAATGCTTCTTTCGGTCAATCTTCCTCCTTCAGAAAAAATTCTCGTCAACGGATTTATTACAGTTGGAGGGCAAAAAATGTCAAAATCGATTGGTAATGTTATCAATCCGTATGATTTGGTAAAAGAGTATGGAACAGAAGCGACACGACTCTTTCTCTTGAAAGAACTTTCTCAGTGGGAAGATTCTGATATGACACTCGAAAGATTTAAATCTGCATACAATTCCAATCTTGCAAATGGACTTGGAAATCTTGTATCACGATTGAACAAAATGTCACTGTCATATTTTGGAGGTAGTCTTAGAGAAGGTGATTTTGTATCATTTCCACTTAAAATGTCTTTCGACTATGGAGTGAGTACAACAACAAGTGAAGGTCAGAGTATGAATACATATATTCATGCACTTAAAGAAAAATATACTGATGCACTTTCTCGCTATGACATAACACTTGCATCTGGGTATGTATGGGAACTCATCGGAACAATCGATAAATATATACAAGATTACGAACCATTCAAGATGGTCAAAACTGATGAGAAGGGAACAAAATCTTTTCTATGGAATGCATGTTATGGATTGATGCATGTTGCAGATTTGCTTGAGCCACTTATGCCAGAAACCTCAAAAAGGATTTTTGATACTCTCGGAATTGGATCTGTGCAAGAACAACCTGTCTTTGCAATCAAAGAGCTCAGTACAGGATTGTTTATGAGAAAGGAATAAAAATTGAGTTATACATTAAAAAAGCCCGCGTATCCAAGCGGGCTTTTTTAATTGCTCGAAAAACTGTATAGTGTGCATATGGACATTCGCTATTTTGATATTCACTCACATCTCAATCTTTCACCACTTAAAGAAAAGAAAGATGAAGTACTCGAAAAAATGAAAGAACATGGTGTGGCTACAATTACAGTAGGGACAAGTCTAGAGACGTCACGTGATGCAGTGGCTTTGGCGCACGAGCACGAACATCTTTTTGCGACAGTTGGTGTGCACCCGACTGATCATGAAGAAGAGTTTAATCAAGAAGAATTTTTTCGACTCGCCGGAGATTCTCGTACGGTTGCGATAGGTGAGACGGGACTTGATTATTTTCGACTTGGAAACAAAGGTGAGAACGAGGAAGAAATTCTCGCGATAAAACAACTTCAGAAAGAATTATTCAAAAAGCATATTCTCCTTGCTGGACAGGTGGGTAAACCTCTGATGATTCACGCTCGGCCATCAAAAGGGAGTATGGATGCATACCATGAAGTACTCGACATGCTTCAAGAAACAAATATCAGGGCAAACTTTCATTTTTTTGTGGGAGATATGGACGTGGTGACCCGAATCAAATCTCAAGGTCATACGATTTCTTTTGATGGACCAATCACGTTTGCTGATGACTACAATGAAGTCATTGCATCTACTCCACTTGATATGATTATGGCTGAGACAGACGCTCCGTTTGCCTCACCAGAGCCATATAGAGGCAAAATGTGTGAACCTTGGATGGTGATACCCGTAGTGCAGGCTATAGCTCGAATTAAGGGTATGAATGAGGAAATTGTACGCAAAGCCCTTGTCGAAAATGCTACCCGCTTTTTTGGCATTAATGCATAAATTGTACGGTCTTGATTTGATCAAATACTTATGATATAGTAATCCTATATCCCGTTGGACACACGAACTTTTGTTACGATGTGTCCCCAAGGTCCGAAGCGGGTATACGCATTTTGTAATTTCAAAATGCTGATATTATTTATTCGGCCGAAAGGCCTATTTTTATTTTTAGTATGAGTACAGAAAAAGATATGCGAGTATACGAACTTGGATTTCTCCTTGTTCCTACAATCGCAGAAGAACACCTCTCAGAGAAATTTCAACACCTTAAAGAATTGATTAGTTCTCATGGTGGACAATTTATTTCAGAAGATTTTCCTAAAATGATTCCACTTCAATATGAAATGATGAAAGTGATTTCAAACAAGAATCACCGATTCAATGATGCATATTTTGGATGGGTAAAGTTTGACATGGAACCAGAACAAGTACTTCTTTTGGATGAAGAAATCAAACGATCTGTTGATGTTATCCGATTTCTCCTTATCAAAACAGTACGAGAAAATACTGTTGTAGGTAAAAAGACACTTGGAAAAACTGAAAACAAGAAGCGTGCATCATCACGAGACGAAGAAGAAGTTGCATCTGATGTTTCTCCAGAGCAAATCGACAAAGAAATTGATGCGCTTGTCGAAGAAACACCCGTGGTATAATCGAAAGTGAAATGTGTCGATTACTACTTTAAGAAGGCTTCATGCCTATACGAACAATGTATTTAAACAAGGTTCAACTTATCGGAAACCTCACCAAAGACCCAGAGCTCAAATCTCTGCCGTCTGGAATCAAGGTAGCTAGTTTCGCGCTTGCAACAAATCGTTCATGGAAAGACCAAAATGGTCAAAAGCAAGAATCAGTAGAGTATCACAATGTAGTATCATTCGGAAAACCAGCAGAATTGATTGCTCAATATATGAAAAAGGGTAATTCAATCTATGTCGAAGGAAGAATTCAAACACGAAGTTGGGACGCTCAAGATGGTACAAAAAAATACCGCACTGAGATTGTTGTAGAAAATTTCCAATTTGGTCCAAAGAGTGGCTATAGTGCAGGTGGTGAATCGACTTCACCAACAGCATCAACACCTGGAAAATCTCCGTCAGAAAATCTCGATAGCATCAACTATCCAGAAGACGATATCAATCCAGAGGATATACCATTTTAGAGAATAGCAAACAGTGATTAGGGAATAGTGAAGAGTCGCAACAAATGCACATTAATTCTTTTAAGGATCTATATGTATGGCAAAAATCAATGGAGCTTGCAAAGCTTTGTTATTTGGTTGCCGATTCATTGCCCGGTCATGAAGTGTATGGACTGGGTTCTCAGTTGCGAAGAAGTGCTATTTCTATCCCTTCAAATATCGCAGAAGGCCACAAAAGAGGAACCAAAGATTTTTTGAGATTTTTACTCATATCTTTTGGTTCGGCAGCGGAGCTTGAAACACAATTATTACTCTCGAAAGAAATTTACCCAGATATTTCTGTAGAAAAAGAAATGGAATTGGCCCAAGAGGTTGAGAGGATGATATCGGTACTAATAAAGAAGCTTAAACAAAAATTGTAAATCCCTATCCGCTTATTACTTATTACTAACCACTAATTATGAAGCAAGATTATTTTTCAGCAAACAACATCAAACATATCGACTATAAAGATATCGATATTTTGAAAAAGTTTATAAACGCAAATGCGCGAATCACAGGGAAGCGACGCACTGGCATCATTGCCAAGAATCAGCGATCACTTTCTCTTGCTATCAAGCGTGCGCGATTTATGGGGCTGCTCCCATACGTTCAAAAATAAAAAACCTCCCGTATGGGAGTTTTTTTATTTTTGAACGTATTTTCTGCTGTGATAATTATCAAGAAGAGAAAAATATTCTGTGAACATCTGCGTGTATAATCCGCGGTATCTATCTGCGTCTATTAGACTCGCTCTACATACTCACCAGTTTCAGTATTCACGATTATCTTATCTCCTTCATTCAAAAACATTGGACCGTTGATGACAGTACCATTTTCAAGTGTGAGTTGTTTGTTTGAGTTTGTTGCAGAATTTCCTTTGATGTTTGGAGGACATTCTTTGATCGTGTACTCAACCTTGATTGGAAGTTTTACTTGAATTGTTCTTTCTTCGCCGTCTTCATCTTCCCAGATAAGTGCAGAAACAATTAAGTTCTCTTTAAGGAATTTAATTGTTTGGTCACCAAGAAGCTTTTCATCAAACTTAAATCGATTCTTTGGATCCTGAGGGTCAGCAAACCAATATTCGCCTTTGTTGTGGTAAAGAAATTTAACTTCCTTTTTTGAAATATCTGCTTCCTCTGCGGTATCTGATGCATGAAAAACAGTTGTAAAGGTTCGTCCAGACATGAGTGAGCGAAGCTTGACCTGATTTTGAGGTTTTCGCTGTTGAGTCCGTGCAACGTGACTATCGGTCACTTCGCATGGTTCATTTTCATAAACAATTATTTTCTTTTCGCGGATTTCGCTATATTCCAACATATGAGTATAAATGGCCAAGGCCAATGCTATTAACAAAATAAGCCCTAAAAGGCTACTTAACTCACTATATCAGATAGGGAAGATTAGGTCTATTTTAAATTATCAAATATTGACAAAAATCTTTAAAGTAGTATAATTTGACACAAACCTTAAATATATGTTCTTATGAGAAAGAATCTTAATCCAGCTGACATTCAGCCAACTCAACTGCCACATCCCGGACTTGGTGGGTATTCAGAAAAGGAAATACTTAATCTTCATCGCGAATTTGATGATGAAAAAAAGCGTCTCACGCAGGGTGATATTTCGCCGTTACACTTCTCTACACATCAGTTTGTTCAAATGCGGTATATTCCGTGCGTGGATGAAGCAATTGAACGTTTCGAAGAGAAAGTAATTCTGCCACTTCGTGTTTGTCTTGATGATAAAAATGCACCCGAAGGTCAATCTGACCAGCATTGTGCAGAGTGTAAATCTGTTGTTGTAATAAAAAGTAATGGATGTGCTCATTGCATTGCAGTTACTGAAGAGACAACAGATGGAGCTGAATTTTTGGCGAACACGGAAGAAGTTGTGATTGAAGATGACTCAGAGACTGAAATACCGACTCGCAAGTTGAATCGCGCAAACACAAAGACAGTGAATCCTCGTATTGGAAATGGAGGATATACACGTGCAACGAGCCCGCATCTGACCCAAAAAGGATGGAAGCCATCTGCGCCTGTGGTGCAGGAAAAAGTAGTCGGATCACTTGAAGTACACTGGAACGATCCTGTGCTTCAAAAAAAGATCAAAAATACTGGGTTCAAGCGAATACGCAAGAACACACGTATGAAAGTTTCCACGCTTGAGGCAAGGAAAAGTGAACGAATTGGAGTCGCTCGACTTAAGGGGAAGCTTTAGTAAAAAATCGAGTATAGTATTTCCGCCGTATAACCTACGGCGGATTTTTTATTTGCTAAATGTTCATGTTAGTAGTACCATTTCTTCTTGAACCAAAGAAACATACAATAATGGCAACAAAAAGTAGAAAAAAGACTCCTGTAACACAGAGTCTTGTTGGGGTAATGTTACCCAGTGAATATAAAAATCTTTTGAACGGTGCAGGATTTCAAGATCATCGTGCGCTTACGGGTAAGAAAATTGAGTTCAGTGGATCAGGTGTAGAACCAATCAGTCTTGGAGATGCATACCGGTCACTCGAATCACTTAAAAACGGCGACACTTTTGAGCAAGATCATCTCAAGAATGATGCTATGCGTTCTGGTGTTCGAAAGCTCACCGAATTGCTTTATTTGTATAAAGATTTTAAAAGAGAATAGAATAAAAACTAAATCAAAACGCCTTTGTATTTTGTACAAAGGCGTTTATTTTATTCTCCTCCACTTTCCATCACCACTTCCTTCATTCGCTTACGAACTTCTTTGAGTATTTCATCGCGGAGTTTTGGTTCACTTCTCATGAATTGTCGTGTCGCATCATAACCACGCCCGAGCTTGACCTCCTCGGCATCTTTTTCACCTTTACCTGGTCTCATATATGAATACGAGGTACCACTTTTTGTGATAATACCAAGCTTTTCGCCGAGCGCCATGAGTTCTCCTTCAAGAGATATTCCTTCGCCGTAAATGATATCAAATTCTGTTTGTTTAAATGGAGCGGCAACTTTGTTTTTGACAACTTTTACTCGTGTGCGTGATCCAACAACTTCTTCTCCTTTTTTGATTTGAGCAATACGTCGAATGTCGAGACGTACTGAGGTGTAAAACTTGAGCGCCTTTCCTCCTGGGGTTGTTTCAGGATTACCAAACATAACACCGATTTGCATGCGGATTTGGTTGATGAAAATGACAACTGTTTTTGAATGAGAAACGATTGCAGTGAGTTTTCGAAGTGCTTGAGACATGAGTCGAGCTTGCTTACCCATGTGCTGTTGCCCCATATCTCCCTCGATTTCGTCTTTTGGGGTAAGTGCAGCAACTGAGTCCACTACAACGACGTCAATTTTTCCAGAACGAACAAGAGATTCCGTAATTTCAAGTCCTTGTTCTCCTGTGTCTGGTTGGGCAATAAGCAGATCGTTTATTTTTACGCCAAGCTTTGCAGCATATTCTGGATCCATTGCGTGCTCTGCGTCGATATATGCACATACACCTCCTGATTTTTGAGCTTCTGCAACGATGTGTAGCGCAAGTGTTGTTTTACCAGAAGATTCTGGCCCAAATATTTCAATAATTCTTCCTCGTGGGACTCCGCCAATACCAAGTGCGATATCAAGTCCGATTGAGCCAGTTGGGATTACTCCAATGTCTACTTTTGGAGTGTCGCCGAGTTTCATGATTGCACCTTCGCCGAATTTTGTTTGAATAGACTTAATTGTATCTTCAATCGCTCCGCCAATTTCTTTTGGTACTTTCGTTTTTTTTGCCATAGTGTTTAAACTTCGGTCGTATACTTTTTTGAGTATGAGTGCTCAAAGGTCAACGACTCTTCGTATGTTAATTTGTAATCAAAGACCTCGTAGTTGCCTCTGGTGTCGACAGTGCAGTACTTGAATCTTGTTTGTATACGACATGATATTGATGGTGAATATGTTTACCAAATTTATCATCTCCTTTAATACTGACTATATTATACCCTGGAGAAAGAAGAAGTGAATCTCTAAAACTGCCATCTTCTCCTATTCCCACTATTCTGTCATTTATTGTCAACATGTTTACATTGCGTGCATTTCCTTCGAGTGTCATTTTTGGATCTGTGACTGTTTCTCCGTCTACTACTCCATGTACATGCACATCAACTCCCCAGATAATGTCCCGCATTTTGAGTGTGGTATAGATTCCAATTACGACAAAAAGTCCAACACCAATCGTGGTGAGTAGGATTTTTTTGAAGTTGTACGCAATTGTGTCTGTCATATTTTTTATTCCATATCACTTGTACTATCGGTTCCTGCGCCAGGTTTTTCGTATACCTCACGGGGTTTTGAGCCATTTGCAGGACCGACCACACCTCGTTCTTCAAGCATGTCGATTATTTTTGCTGCGCGAGAATACCCGAGACCCATTTTTCGTTGAAGCCATGATGTTGATGCCTTGCCTGTCTCTATGACAATCTGGCGAGCTTCTTCATATTTGTCGTCTTCTTCTCCTTCGTCATCTATGGTTGCTTCAAATACAGATCGGTCTGCACTGATACCACCACCCATTTCAATAGAGCTTGGCACAGCGTCTTTGTAGGCATCGGCAAGATATTTCACTATTTTCTTTACTTCATCTTCAGACACGAAGGCTGACTGAAGTCGTTTTGGCGCACCGTCGCCATCAGAAAAGAGCATATCTCCGGCACCAAGAAGTTTTTCTGCACCAGCAGTATCAAGAATGGTTCGAGAGTCAATTTGTGTTGGAACACGTAGCGCTACACGAGTTGGAATGTTGGCTTTGATAAGACCAGTAATAACGTTTACCTCAGGGCGTTGTGTTGAAAGAATAAGGTGAATACCTACAGCTCGAGACATTTGTGCAAGTCGAACAATCGATGCTTCGAGTTCTCGAGGGTATGTCTGCATTATATCTGCAAGCTCATCAATAATAATCACAATATAAGGCATTCGAGGCATTTCGTCGCCGATTTCGTCTTCGTGTCCCTTAATGACGTTGTTGTGGTATGACTCGATATCTCGCACTGAAAATCGTTCGAGTGCGTCATAGCGCTTACTCATTTCTGTTGCTGCCCATTTGAGTGCCTGAATACATTTCTTAGCGTCGGTGATCACAGGGACAAGAAGGTGAGGAATTTTGTTGTAAAGCGTGAGTTCGACTCTTTTTGGGTCAACCATGATAAATTTCAAATCCTCTGGTCCATTTCGGTAAAGAAGCGATGTGATGATTGAGTGAATAGCCACAGATTTTCCTGATCCTGTAGTACCGGCAATAAGTCCGTGAGGCATTTTTGCAAGGTTGGGGAAGAGTGCTTTTCCTGAAATGTCGCGACCCATAGCAACAGTGAGTGGTTTTGGTGCGTTTTGGAATTTTTCGTCATCAAGAAGTGATCCGAGTGAGACAGTCGCTTTCGATTTGTTTGGAATTTCGACGCCTACAAGTGACTTGCCAGGGATTGGAGCTTCGATTCGGATTGGGTGTGCTGCAAGAGAAAGTGCGAGGTCGTTTTGAAGTCCAACTATTCGAGAAAGCTTCACTCCTTCGGCTGGTTTGAGTGCAT
>CAYWZM010000017.1:0-13741 GCA_964462355.1 uncultured Candidatus Saccharibacteria bacterium | reverse complement strand
TTTGTGCGCGCACTAGGGGTCGAACCTAGGACCTTTCGAGTATCAGTCGAATGCTCTACCAGCTGAGCTATGCGCGCATATTGCCTAAAACTAACAAAATTGACTTTACCATATTATTTCAAAAAAATCCATAGAAAAAACCCGCATTCGCGGGCTTCTTCTTCGGGGACTATCGTCGTGGTTCGAGAGGTCGTGCAACGTTCACTGTAAGTGTTCGTCCACCAAAATCTTTACCATTGAATTGATTGATAGCTTCATTTGCTGCAGCTTCATCAGTCATTTCTACGAATCCAAAACCTTTTGATCGGCCTGTCATCTTGTCCTTGATAATTGCTACTGAATCAACTGATCCAATAGTTTCGAAGTGAGCTTTGAGAGCTTCTTCTGTTGTTGCGTAAGGAAATCCCCCTACATAGAGCTTTGTTGACATAACTCGTATGATGCCGAAAACGGCGTAACTTATAAGTTGTAATCCCACACCGCACAGTATCCACACATACGAGAGATACGAGAACGTTTGGTAACTACACCACAAGTATGGCACAAGTACGGCGAATTAGCAAATTAGTCCTCATCTGCTTCATCACCGACTTCACCAGTCATTATTCGCTCAATTATCTTGCCAATATTTCCGGCGAGTATTCCAGGCAAGTTAGACCATGACTGACGAATTCTATGATCGGTCACTCTATCTTGAGGAAAATTGTAAGTACGAATTTTTTCTGATCTATCTCCAGTGCCAATTTGCGCTTTTCGGTCACCTGAGTATTTTTTTGCTTCTTCTTCTTCTTTGAGCTGTTCAAGCTTTGAAATCAAGATAGACATTGCTTTTTCGCGATTTTTCAACTGAGTTCGTTCTGAGGTAGAACGTACATCTATTCCTGTCGGTTTATGTATGAGACGAACTGCAGTCTCAACTTTGTTGACATTTTGACCCCCAGCACCTCCAGATCGTGAATACTCCATTTCAATATCAGCTGGATTAATGTCTATTTTTGATTTCTTTCGAATTGGCAGTACTGCAACTGATGCAGTCGAAGTGTGGATTCTTCCATTTTTTTCAGTTGCAGGAACACGTTGCACTCTATGAACTCCTGTTTCAAAACGTAGTTCTTTGTATACATCTTTTCCACGAATTTCAATCGCCGCTTCTTTATATCCTCCCACTTCAGAAAGTGATTCATGTATTGTTGAATATGACCATCCTTTTTGATCTGAATAAAGCTTGTACATTTCAGCAAGTTGCCATGCGAAAAGTGACGCTTCGTCACCACCTGCTCCGGCACGCACTTCCAGAACTACTTCATTAGGAAATTCTTCCTCTTCTTTTTCGGCATTTAATATATCGTTTAATTGCTGTTCAATTCCTTCCTTTTGAATTCGAATTGACGAAAGCTCTTCTTCTGCAAGTTCTTTCATTCCTGGATCAGATTCAATCATTTTCAAGGTTTCTTCTTCGGAAAGACAAAGACGCTCGTACATTTCTGCGAGATATGATGTTTTATGATTTTTTTTGAGCTCTTGTATATCAAACATATAGTGTACTTGTTGTTAAGTATACCAAACAAAAATCACCCCATATATTCCCTCTTGTGCGCACAAGGAATAACGGAGTGACTAATGAGTTACTTTTTTGTCTTTTTTGCAGATGATGCAATTCGCTTGAATCGCTCAACTCGTCCTGCGTTGTCGAGCACCTTGTCATTTCCAGTATAAAATGGGTGGCACTGACTGCAGATTTCTACAGAAAGAGAATCTTTTGTTGAACCAACAGCAAATTTCTGGCCGCATGCACATACGGCTTCTGACTTGATGTTATATGTTGGGTGAATGTCTTTTTTCATAAGTGTGAGGCTATAATACTATATTTTCTCTCTGTATGCAAGCCTTGGATTTGAGGCATTTTACCGTGCCATTCCCTATTTCCTATTTACTAATCCCAGCCTTTTACAGTCCTTCAAGTGGGTCGATTTGGTTCTCCTGAATGCTTTTTGCTTTACCCATTACAGAATTTCCGTAATTCATAGCTTGAGTGAGTGCAGTACATGCTTTTCCAGAATAATATCGACAGGCAGCATTTCTCTCTGCACTATATGTTTTTGCTCCTGCACCAAGATCAGATAGGTATGTCGCTGATGCCATAAATGCATGTTCTGGATTCCATGGATCTGGAGCCGATGTTCCAAGCGACACTTTCAAACGAGCATTGTACATCATCCATGTTGATGGAATAAACTGTGCAGGACCCATCGCACCTCCCCATCCGATAGATTGAGGACACGAAATAAGTGTTTTGTATGGATCACGTCCAACAGCCTTCGTAATCGAGAGGAAGTGTGCAACATCACGATCAGGCTTCATGACTTTTGCAAGTGTTGCACCTGAACGAACCGAAGTACCCGCACCTGTTACCGGATCTGAGAGATAACATGAACCTGTGTTTTGTCCAAGATTTGTTTCTTGTGTAAGTATCGCAAGTAAGAAAGCCGGACGAACACCTGTTTTTTGCTCGGCCTCAAGCGCATATTCGAGCGCCTTACCAAACGGAATTGCTGCAGAATCACGGACTGAGAACAATGCGGCACGAATCTGTGCTGCCTTTGCACGTCGTTCTTTGAGGATTTGCTCGTATTCTTTTTCTTTACCTTTACTTACAGAAACGAGTTTTTTCTTTTCTGCTTCACTCACTTCGACTTTCTTTTTTGCAGATTCAAGTTCGGCTTTTGCGTCCAATTCTTCGTCCTGCTTTTTCTCAAGCCCCTTCTTCTCTTCCAGTGTTTCTGTTTTAACAGACTTAATTTCATCTACAGATGATTTAACTGATTGTTTGATTGAGGCAAATGTATCAACATCGCCATAAAACTCAGAAATTTCCTCACTTGAGAGTATGAGATGAACTACGTTTGAATCATCAATTTCGTCAGTCTTTCTAATGAGCTGTGCAAGTGATTCTTTTTGGCGCGTAATCTTTTCTTCAAGAGTTTCAATTTTTTGATTCTTCTTTCCAATTTCAGAATTGATTTTTGAGATTGAAATTGTGCGAGCTTTAATCTTGAGTTTTGCTTGTTCGATTTGATTTGTAAGAATACTTACATCTCGTTGAAGCGAACCTGTTTGTTGCTTTTGTTCTGCCAAAATTTTTTCTTTTTCAGCAATTTCTTTTTCGTACTGAGCAAGCTCTGCCTCAAGACGAGAACGTCTTTCTTCTGGTGTTTCCTGTGCGTGAAGAATTAGATTCGGGGCAACAAGTGAAAACACTAAAATTGCTATAAAAAAATACTTAAATCGGGTCATAAATGAAATGGCCATATATACTACAGTGTACCAAATATAACGAAAATCAAAAGCAGGTGTGACCAACCATCACATACTAGCAAAAGAAAAACAGAGTAGTTTCCTACTCTGCTGTTTCTGATGATTCTTCTTCTTGTTTTCCTTTCTTTTCTACTTCAATAGATGAGAGGTCTACAACCGGCGCTTCTTCCACCTCTTCCTTGATGTGTGTTACAGATGCAACAACATCAGACATTTCGCCAATAAGTGTTACTC
The DNA here is from genome assembly GCA_964462355.1 of uncultured Candidatus Saccharibacteria bacterium. GTDB lineage: Bacteria > Patescibacteriota > Minisyncoccia > Phycocordibacterales > UBA9973 > JAGOQQ01. Next base: position 10,192 of record CAYWZM010000017.1, on the reverse strand, counting down.
CTTTTGGAAGCACAATATCTTTGAGTGAGATATGATCATCGACATTTTGAAGTGATGACAAATCAATTTCGATTGTATGAGGAAGATCCTTTGGAAGTGCTTTTACATTCACTTCGTGGAGTGCTTTTACCAATACTCCTCGTCCGCCTTTTTCTGCTCCAGATTCACCAACGAATTCGAGTGGAATTGCCACTTCGATTTCTTTGTTCATATCCACAACAATAAAGTCAGCATGAATTGGAGTACCTGTTATAGGATTTTTGTGTACTTCGTGGATCAGTACATCAAAAGTTCCATCTGGAGTTTTGAGGGTGATAGTTGAAGACTCACCTGCTTCTTTAAAGACTTTTGTAAACTCTTTAGCAGACACAGAAATACAGGTCGTTGGCTTGTTGTTACCATAAAAAACGGCCGGGATATTTCCTGACTGACGAATATGATCGAGAGAGTCTTTTTTCTCTCTTTTTTCTGCGATAAGTGTAAACATAAAGATGATAATAGTATATTTTTTAATAAAAGTAAAGGTATTATTTGAACACTGATTATAAAGTAATCTTTTTCAAAATATCTATTTTAATCAAAATTTATTTATTGACATGTATTAAATCTTGATTTATAATATTCGAAACTATAAAAAATAGCGTAATGGATCCTAAACAAATCGCTGATGCATATCAAAATGCTCCTCAAGAAACACAAAGGCAAATTGCAAAACTACTCAAACTTGACGTCACCGAAACAATCGAAGATAAATTGATGAATTTCGGCACTATTACTCGAAGTAAAAGTATTCCACTTCATTACAACACCCCATCAGGCACAGATCGTGATATTGTAAGGTTGTTACCACATGCAACCGTATCAACAATTCCTGCACCACAGGGTAAATGGAAAAACGTCGATACTGCAAACGGTACTACCGAAAGTGAAATGCTAAAGACTGCTATTAAGATGTCTTTATCTCAGGCCATAGACACATTCACCGAAATACTTACTTCGGGGGTGTTTTACAAGTTCGAAACCTACCGCTTTATTTTCCTTGAAGAAACAAATACTGATGAAAACTGCTTCAAGCTCATTTGCGCTCGCCTTTCCGGTGGTGAGCTCCGAATGTGTTTATTAATGGTCTGCCTCGACAAAAAATGGAACGGTACTGACATTGCGTGGTTACAGCAACAGTAATACTTAAAAATTTATACATTACTTTAGACCCTAAGATACAAAGTATCTTAGGGTCTTTCTTATATCTAACTACTATGCATCTGTGCTGGATGGTCCGGCTTTATTAGATACTTCTTAATATCCTCCTTCGTTCCTCCAACTTTCTTTCGTGGATTAAAAATACGTTTCGGATCAAATACATTTTTTGTTTCTTCAAAAAGATGGACAATGTGATCGCCAAACATTTGCTTCAAAAAAGGTGTACGAATAATTCCATCGTTGTGTTCTGCATCTATCGAACCTTCATAGCTAATCACGAGGTCATATACTTTTTCGGAAAGAGTAAGAATAATTTCTGCAGTTTTTGGATTATTGAAATCCATTAGAGGAATAATATGAAAATTCCCGTTACCAGCATGTCCAGCAATAGTATAAACCAGCTCTGGATACTCCTTAAACAGTTGGTTGAGTTTTGGCAAAAACTCAGGAAGAAACTCTGGCCTGACAATAATATCATCTATAAATGGAGCGGTGCGTTTGCCTTCTATATGCTTTCTAAGTAGTGCAAAGCTGTCTCTTCTCATATCCCAATACTTTTTTGCTTCTGTCTCATCTTCTGTAATTCGTACAGTATGACCAAAACGCTTGATGAGTGACAACAATTCAGTACTTCTCTTCTTTGCATTCTCTTCAGTGTCTGCCCAGTACTCAACAAGCACAATAAGCTTTGGAACACCACCTGTAAGCATCATGAAAAATTCCGGAACAAATTGGGTTGCAAATTTGAATGTTCCCCAAAATCCTTTCGATTTAACAAAGTCTTTAAAAAATCTCATCGCGAGCTTAAATGTCTTGTCATCGTACGACTCTATGCTTTCTGGATGAGTTTTTGAGATTTCGTGCACAAGTTCACCAAGACTATCAAGTGAATTCATCATCACTACAACAAGAGAAGATGCTTTACGAGGCTCAACAAGAGCAAGCTTCATTTGAGTGACCACACCGAGAGTTCCCTGTGCACCTATAATAATCTGCGACAAATCAAATACATCTTCACCACTTCCATCTTTTGAAAGTGCATTCCAAAGATTGTATCCTGATGAATTTTTTGAGACTCGAGGTTTGGCTGCACGAATAAGTGACTCATTATCCTTGATAAGATTGTATATGGTTTTATAGAGTTCACCTTCAAAATCAATTTGTGCAATTTTTGAGTATAACTCACGACGAGAAAGTGGCTTTATTGTGTATTCATGTCCATCTTGAAGTAGTATCTTGAGCTCGGTGACATAATCCTCCATTTTTCCGTATCGAAGAGTAAGCTCTCCTCCAGAATTGTTTCCTACCATTCCACCAAGTGCGTTGATTGATTTTGATGCAGTATAACAAGGAAGAAGCAGACCTTCTTTTTCTGCCTGCTTCTCAAAATCTCGATACATAACACCTGGCTCTACTATCGCCTCACCTACACACACCACTTCTTTCGCTCCATAAAAATGTGGAGTAATTGTGTATGGAAGAGTCTTTCGAATTGAAACGATATGATTCATGAATTTTGTCGTATCAACTATAATCGAATCATTGATCGACCCTCCAGACATACATGTACCCGCGGCACGCATTGTGATAGAAAGCTGTGGATTGTCTTTTTTGTGGTCATTGACCCATTTGATTAGATTAGAAATATCTTCCGCATTTTTTGGGAACACAACAACTTCGGGGCGAATTTCAAAAACACTTGCGTCATGTGAATACGCATCTTTTGATGACTCGGACACATCTACTTCACCTTGTATAAACGAAAGATCTTTTTTGAAATCAATCATGATATTATTCCCAAATTAATAAAACAAGAGAAATCACTCCTAATAAAATTCCTACTCCTTGCATTAAAGTAATATGCTCTTTAAAAAAATATAAACCTACAATTATCGCAAGCGCCTCAGAAACAAGTGAAAACATAACCGCACCTCGCCCGAGTCCTACGCCATTTTTCAGAGCAAAAAGCCAAAAAAAGTTCGCTAAACAGTACGCAACAATTGCAACCAACCAAATATGTGGACGTCCTGAAACAGACCATTGCTTTGCAAATATGTCTGCAACAAGCTCGAAAAGTATAAGTAATGAAAATGGAAGTATCCAGGTTAACATTTTATTTTTGTGCAAAAAGTGCTAATCGCTCTTCGACTACTTTTTCTACTGCACGCATTCCTGGCTTTAAAAATTTGTACGGAGCAACTTCATCAGGATTTTCTTCGAGGAATTTTTTGATCGCATCTCTATATGCCACGCGAATTTCTGTATTGATGTGCACTATATCGATTCCGTTTTTAATACACTCAACAAAATCTTCATTCATTGTTCCTGATCCACCATGAAGCACGAGTGGTACTCCACATGCTTCTCGAATTGCTTTGACTCTTTCTGGGTGGAGTCTCGGATTGCCTCCTTTGACCATGCCGTGCACATTTCCTACTGAGGGCGCAAGCATATCCACACCTGTTGCTTCAACAAACGCCTTCGCATCTTCTGGAGTCGTCATTGTGTCTTCACTTACTCCTTCAGGGATTTCATCGAGAATTTTTGATGATTGTCCGATAAATCCAAGTTCTGCCTCGACAAGAATATCTCTTCCGGTGTTGCGTGATACTTCACGCGCATACTCAACACATTTTTTTGTTAATGCGATATTCTCTTCAAGGGGAAGTTTGACTGCATCAATTATCACTGCATCAAAACCTGCATCAATGGCTTTCTTTACTCGCTCAAAACTATAGTGATGATCAGCATTCAGAAAAATTGGGTACTCGTATGTCTCACGCAAACTTTTCACAAGCGCTACAGCTTGTTCAATACCAACATAGTCTTCCTCGCCTTCTGAAACTCCAATAATTACAGGAAGATCGAGATTTCGAGCAGCGTTAAATATTCCCCACAACGCATCAAGACTCGAGATGTTGAAATGCCCAATAGCTTTTCCTTCCTTATCAAAATCCGAAATATATTCTCGCAATGTTTTCATATAGTTTAAGTATATCAAACTATGATACAATCAAAGTGAAAAACATGTGAGTTTTTCGTCTCGAAACTTTTCGAGCAATTAGTCAAGTAATTCATTTTTTATGAGTTTATTAAATTTATTTTCATCGAAGAAAAAATATGATGTAGTTGCAATCGGAGACATTGTGACTGATGCATTTATTCGCCTCAAAGATGCGAACGTCCATTGCAAAATCAATCAAGAAGACTGCGAGCTTTGTGTCAGATTTGGTGACAAAGTACCATTTGAGTCTGTCGAGGTTGTAAAAGCAGTAGGAAATTGTGCCAACGCAGCAGTGTCAGCATCACGACTTGGACTCTCTTCTGCACTTATATCTACTGTGGGAAATGATCAAAACGGTCGTGAATGCATCGAAGAACTCACAAAAAATGGTGTTGCTACAGACTATATGTCAACCAACAATGAGTATCCTACAAACTACCACTATGTACTTTGGTATGATGTTGAGCGAACAATCCTAGTCAAACATGCTCCATTTCCCTACTCACTACCAAAAAAATTCGTTCCGCCAAAATGGATTTATCTCACCTCAATGGGTGAACAATCAAAAGAATTTCATAAAGTGATTGCAGATTTTGTAAAAGCTCACCCAGAAACAAAGCTCGCATTTCAACCTGGCACATTTCAAATCAAACTTGGCGCAGAGGCACTCAAGTCAGTCTATGAATGTACAGAAATATTTTTCTGTAATATTGAAGAAGCACAGCGTATTCTAAAAAATGAAACTCGTGAACCTCTCGAACTAATGAAAGGACTCATGGCACTCGGACCAAAGAAAATTGTACTTACTGATGGAATCAATGGTGCCTATGCATATGATGGAAATCACGCGTGGTTTATGCCTGTTTACCCACACACACCTTTCGAACGGACAGGCGCAGGTGATGCCTATGCATCAACAATCGTTTCTGCACTCGCGCTAGGAAAATCACTTGAGGATGCGCTACGGTGGGCACCGATCAACTCAATGTCTGTCGTACAATACGTAGGTGCACAAAGAGGTCTTCTTTCTCGTCAAAAACTTGAAGAATACCTAGGTCAAGCACCTGAAAATTACAAGATTAAGCAAGTATCTTAATTACCATGATATTTCCAGAATTTATCCCAAAGCCTGCATCAAAAAAGGAAGAAAAAGAAATATTCGAAAACAACATACATGCAGGACTTGCATATAATCAAATCGAAAACGACAACGAAGCGATTAGTGGTGCAATTGATAGTGAAAATAAAAAAAATTCAAACTCAACACAACACATTGAAAAAGCTGTTGAATTCAGTAATATGAAAGTCGAGCAAAACATTAATCTAAACAGCGAAAAGATTGATCAGATTGAGTATGAATTAATCAATGAATATGGTCATACACAAGACAATCTTGATGAAAAACTAGTTTTTGCAGAGCGTTCAGACAGACCTAATGATCAACATTTTATTGACCATTACAATGAAATACACTATCTAAGAAGCCAACTTATTGAAGCTAATAAAAAACTGCAAGACAAGCTCGATATTAATCAAAATCCTGAGAGTAATTAAAAAAACGCCGGAGATCATCCGGCGTTTACTTATTTCATGATTCCTGCATTTGCAAGCTCATCAAACTCATTTTTTTTAAACTGATACAAGTACTGGTGAACTTTTCCTCGAACATATCCTTGAGGTTCGACTCCTTGTGCAGAAATGAACTCAAGAATTTCGCGTTCAGCATTTTCTATTCCTGACTGTGAAGGCACACACTTTTCAACCTCCCAAATTTCATATCCGAAACCTGTTGTGTCGCGAATAATTTTTATGTCCGGGAAATCATCAGACATATAAGTATTTCGCACAGTGGAAATCGTAAACCATGGAGTATATCCAAACTCCACCAGGTCTTGTTCAAAATCTTCAGAAACTCCCATGATTCCGAGAGTTTGCTTGATGTCTTCTGTGTCAGTGATTTCTCGATACTTATCACTTGATCTTCTTGTCGGAGCTTCAAGTGATGTTGGGACTTTCAAGACCCACATATCGTCTCTTTTGCGAAGCCATCTGTCTCGAAGCGGGAGATGCAACCCACCATCTTTCCAGTATGTTGCTGTTAATTCAATTTGGTCAATCATATCAAAACCTTCAATAAGACTTAATGATTGACTCATAGTGAGTTGGAGTTTTTTCTCAACTTCAAATTCATGCTGGGTACTTGTATTTTTTTGTTCCATTTTTTGCGTTTTCTATACAATACATTGATTAATTAAATATGTCAAAACACCGCACTGTGTGCGGTGTTTGTAGTATATTAGTGTGTCCTTCTTTTTATCACCTTAAGAAGTGCTTGCTTGATGCTTTCTTCCCCCATTTCATAGTGCTCGATGAGTTCAGCAGGTGTACCTGATTGACCAAAGAGATTTTTTACTCCAACAAACTCAATCGGTACTGGATATGTACGTGACAAATACTCTGCAATCGCACTTCCTAATCCTCCTGAAATCTGATGTTCTTCCACAGTTACTAATGCACGAGTTTCTTGAGCAAGCTTTAAAACCGATTCTTCATCTAGTGGTTTGATAGTATGGATATTAAGTACTTTTACTTTTATATTTTTTTGTTCCATCTCTTTTGCAACCAACAGTGCTTTGTGAACAAGTGCACCTGTGGCAATAATTCCAACATCCGCCAATCCATGATCTGGCAGCCACACTAGATTTGCTTTTCCAATTTCAAAGGGTGTTTCTTCTGTGGTAATGATAGGAGTTTTTTCGCGTGCAAGTCGAAGGTAGGCAGGTTTCTTAATTTGCGCGAGAGCAAGTGTGGCTTTTTTTGCTTCGATGGCATCACACGGAGATATAACAATCATATTTGGAAGTACACGCATAAGTGCAATGTCTTCCACTGCCTGATGAGTTCCACCATCTGGTCCCACAGAAATTCCTGCATGACTTCCCACTACAATCACACCTCTGTCGTTGTAACAAATAGTTGTACGAATTTGTTCCCAGTTTCTACCAGGAGAAAACATCGCATACGAAGAACAAAATGGAATTTTACCCATTGCAGACATACCACTCGCAACAGTTACAAGATTTTGTTCCGCAACACCAATTTCCACAAATCTTTCAGGAAATCGCTCTTTGAATAAGTGCATTTGGGTAGATTCGGTAAGATCTGCACATAGTGCCACCACATTTTTGTCACGCTCACCCGCCACAACCAACCCTTGTCCGAAACCTTTTCGGATAGGTACTTGTTCAACATCTTTGCTGAAGACTTGAGTGTTAAGTTTTAATGATTGGTTTAGCATTATAATTATTTTTTAAATCCCAAAAATATCATTGTAATACCTCCAAAAAAGAGAATGGGTACTAGGATTCCAAATCCTACTGTAAATTTACATAGCATTGATGAATAGTAGGAATCAAGGCAATTCAATATTTTACCAAGTAAAAAAACTACAATGCTTAAAATAGTAGCTATGAAACCAGTTATAATTATTGTTCTATTTTTTTTCATAATTATATTATTTTCCATCTAAACAATTTTGATAAAACTCATTTCGTGCCTCTTCACTAGTAAATCGAATCGTTGCCATTTTTTCATTACATGCAAACTGAACATCCAAATCAACAACATCTGTCTTTGCTGATTGAATAAAATAGTACAGACCTACAATAACACCTAGAATTATAATTGTGATTAAAAAATTTTTCATAATTAGTTATAGTTTTGAAATTGAAATCGTGGAACCTCATTTCCATCAATTGTTACAATTTCTGTAAACATAGATGAAGGACGAACCCAAAACTTTGAACGTTCATTTTCATATAGACACTCATACACAACCATATCCTCAAGTGTTTCTGAATGTTTCGCTAGAAAATGCACTTTGTATAAATTGCCTGTTTTTGAATGCTTATAGATTCCTGCTTTAATCTCCATACAGCTATTGATGTTCGCTTGTAATCTGCCCACCAAGAGTACGAAGTTCTTTGAGTGCCATTTCTGCTTCCTCTTTATTTGGTGGTTTGCCATGCCATGTATAATCTCGCTCAAATTTGCGCACTCCTTTACCTGGAATTGTTCGCGCGATAATCACTGAAGGTTTCTCAAAAACAGCTTTAGCCTGCATAATTGCGCTATTAACAGCTTCAAAATTGTGACCGTCGACTTCTTGTACATGCCAATTAAATGCTTCCCATTTTTCTTTGAGTGACTCAAGTGGCATTATGTTTTCGGTATATCCATCGATTTGAATATTATTTCTGTCGACAATAGTAATGATATTTCGAATTTTTTCCTTTCCAGCGAGCATTATCGCCTCCCAATTGTTTCCTTCGTCGAGCTCTCCGTCACCAAGTAAACAATATACATACTTGTCTGATTGCACACCTTCATCAATTCGAAGTGCAAGCGCCATTCCAATCGCTTGCGAAAGTCCTGACCCAAGTGGACCAGAACTTGTCTCAAGCCAGGGCATAAACTCTCTATGTGGATGCCCTTGAAGTCGTGATCCAAACTTGCGAAGTGTCTTTAACTCGTCTAAAGACATATATCCTGCATGAGCCATAGTTGCATACATTACCGGACAAATATGACCATTGGAAAGCACGAGTCTATCACGTTCATTCCATGATGGATTCTTAGGATCATGACGAAGTATATGAAAATAAAGCAATGCAAAAATATCTGCCATTCCGAGCGGACCTGCTGTATGTCCGCTTCCAGCATCTACTAGCATAGAAATTATTGATTCACGAATATCATTCGCTTTTGTTCGAAGTTCGATGAGTTTTGAGTCTGTAAGTGTCGACATAGTTATATATCTATTATCGCACACTTTAAAAAAATCTAAAGTGATTTGAAGTAATCAAGCTCACCAAGTGGATCATCAGCATTAAATATCGCTGAACCAATAACAAGTCTATCTACACCTGCATCAAGAAGTCTACCTGCAGTATCCTGGTTAACTGAACCATCAACAGAAATAACGAGATCAGAATATTTTTCTCGAAGTGCACTGATATGATCAAACACGCGTTCATCAAAAGGATTACCTTGGTAACCTATTTTTTCAATCCCCATGCATTGCACAAACTTCACGTGACCTGCATCAACAAGCGGAAACACCGTACTTACATCAGTCGTAGTATTGAGTGCAATACCGAATTCAATTGTATCTTTGAAATACTGATCGATTGATTCAAAAAAACTAACAGGGTTCGACAGAGATTCAATATGAAAAATTATTCTTGAGGGACCGATCTGCACCAATCGCGCAAACTTTTCTTCGGGATTCGAAATCATCAGATCGAGTTCGTAGTCTACTTTGTCCCAAAATGGCATTCCTTCTTCTTCGTTCTCTATTGCATCAAAAGAGGTATCCTCAGCAATATATGGCCAGGTTGAACGTTTGGTAAATACACCATCCATAATATCTAGCTGAATAGTCGAAATACGTCCCACCATTGGTGTAACTTTTTTTTCGATTTCGTATAGTGATTGTGGCATTATTGCGGGAATGATTTCCATGAGGTAAGTTTTTAGATATTAGGCGCTAGGCACTAGTTTTCAAAATAAGAGCGTTTAACATTCGCATAACTTCTTCTAATAATAAATCAACTCTATCATATGAAAGACTGTTTGTCTTATTTAAATTTTTTGCAATTATTATTTGAGTTTCTAGTTCTGCGCCAGAACCATACGAAATATATAGGAAACGAGAAAATTCTTTAGTTGATGTCCTCATTTTTCCTTCTGCAATATTTGACGGTATCGAGACAGCACAACGTCTCATTTGTGATGTAAGACCAAAAATTTCTTCTTTTGGAAATTTATCAGTAAGTGTATAAATTTCTTTCACCAATTCAATAGATTTTTGCCAAACAATCAAATCTTTGTATGTTTTCATACTTAAAGCATAGCGCCTAACGCCTAATTAACTTCCTTCTACATATCTATCTTCCCAATCCTTCTCACATGTCTTTCTTCTTCAGA
>CAYWZM010000016.1:0-14184 GCA_964462355.1 uncultured Candidatus Saccharibacteria bacterium | reverse complement strand
ACCAGCAAAAAGCATTTGGATGTATTTTGATAGACATTGGTGCCGAAACTGTTTCTGTAGGTGTGTTTGAAAACGGTGTACTTGTCTCAACACATGTTTTCCAAATTGGCTCAAATGATATCACAAACGATATTGCACTCGGTTTTAGAATTTCACTTGAAGAAGCTGAAGCAATTAAAATCGGAAGTGTTCCAGCAAGTTTTTCAAAACGAAAACTCGATGAAATCATCGAAGCACGACTCGAAGATATTTTTGAATTGATTGATAGATATTTAAAACAACTCAAACGAAGTGGTCTTCTTCCTGCAGGTGCAATATTGATTGGCGGAGGCTCACAAATTCCTCACATTGATGAAGTAGCAAAAGATGTATTACGGCTTCCTGTCAAAATCGGTGGATCAGAATTTTTCCATAACTCAAAAAACAAGCAAAAAGACCCTTCGTGGATGACAGTATACGGATTATGTGTTGCAACCAAAGATGGCGCATACGACCCCCAAGGCTCAAATAGTCTCGAGGAATGGTGGAAAACCCTTAAAAAACAAGCTTCCCACTTTATTCGACAGCTTCTACCCTAGCACTACCCCTATTTTGGGGTAGTTTTCTTTTTTGTCCTTATTTTGCTATTATTATGCCTATAGCGTTGCACAGGTGTTCACTTAACTTTGCATGAGTGTACCCTTAACAGAGTTCAGAATATTACTAGAATTAATAGACATATATGGCAAAAATTAATCCAGACATTGAGACATTCGCGCGAATAAAAGTAATTGGTGTAGGAGGTTCAGGAAAGAACGCCCTAAATCACATGATTAGTTCGAAAGTAAAAGGTGTTGAATTCATCGCGATGAACACCGATACTCAAGACTTACATTTTTCACAAGCTGAGAAAAAAATTCACATTGGAAAAAATCTTACCAAAGGACTTGGTGCTGGAATGAATCCAGAAGTTGGTAAGCGTGCAGCAGAAGAAACAAAAGCAGAAATCCAAGATGTAATCAAAGGTGCAGACATGGTCTTTATTGCATGTGGTATGGGTGGTGGTACTGGTACAGGTGCAGCACCAATTATTGCGCGTGCATCAAAAGAACAAGGAATTCTCACTGTTGGAGTTGTCACACGACCATTTTTCTTCGAGGGTCAACAACGTATGCGACTTGCAGAACAAGGAATCGCTGAACTCGAGAAAGAAGTTGATGCTATTATTGTAATTCCAAATGACCGACTTCTCTCAATTGCTGGAAAGGATACAGGACTCAAAGAAGCATTTGCCATGTGTGACGAAGTGCTCAGACATGCAGTAGAAGGAATTTCTGATCTTATCACCACTGCAGGTATCATCAATGTCGACTTCTCAGATATCAAGGCTGTTATGACAGACGCAGGAACAGCACTCATGGGTATTGGATCAGCATCAGGAGAAAATCGTGCTTCTCAAGCTGCACTTATGGCTATCAATTCACCTCTCCTTGAAGTCTCAATCAACGGCGCACGAGGAGTACTCTATGCAATCTCAGGTGGAGAAGACCTTACTCTTAACGAAGTTCAGGAAGCATCACAAGTCATTACAGAATCAATCGACAAGGACGCAAAAGTTATCTTTGGTGCGATTCGCGACGACAGACTCAAGAAAGGCGAAATCAAAGTCACAGTTATTGCAACTGGATTTCCCACAGATCTTCCACGACGTTCACTCTTTAATACTGCTCCAAAACAACAACAAGAAGTATTTACTCAAAAGAAAGAAGAAACTACTGGTCCAGTTATTTCACGTGAGTCAATCAAAAAAGAAATTCACAATTCCCTTCCTGACAACGCAGAAAACGGCTTTGTGAAAAAAGTAGAGGCAAAGCCCGAAATCGGTGAGGTAATCGATCTTGACGAAGGCGAAGACGACTGGGGTGCAATTCCAGCTTTTCTACGAAGAGGAAAAAAATAAAGACGCGAACCATATACAAAACGATACAATTAAAAAAACAAGTGGGACACCAACGGTGTCCCACTTGTTTTTTTAATTTACACTCTCAACATGGTATTATAAACTCAATACGTAGAATGCAGAGCATAATGCGTAGAGGACTTACAATAATTATGATGGCTTAACAAAGAGAAAATTGGCTTATCTAATTTCCTATGGTTTCAAAAACGAGGATCCTTTTCCTTTGAATCATTGCGCAAGGCTGACGAGCCGAGCATAGCAAAAATTCACCAGAATTTTATGCGTGTTATAAGGGTACACTTATGCAAAGCAAAATGAGGAGTATTGAATGGAAAAAATATTTTTTATGTTAAAATTTAAGGTACCAACTAAAACTAACAAATAATATCTATATGTCCATACTTATTTTTATAATCATCCTCCTTGTACTCGTCGTAGTGCATGAATTTGGACATTATATTGTTGCGAAGAAAAATGGTATTCGTGTTGATGAATTTGGTTTTGGATATCCGCCAAAAGCATATACTCTATTTAGAAAATGGGATACAGATTTCACACTCAACTGGCTTCCGTTTGGAGGATTCGTAAAGATATATGGTGAAGATCCAAATGATGAAAACACTCATGGACCAGACAGTGAGAGAGCAATGGTCAACAAACCTGCACGAGTTCAAGCTGCTGTGCTTGTAGCAGGTGTAGTATTCAATGTATTACTCGCGTGGCTTCTACTCTCGGTTGGATTCATGACAGGGCTTCCTTCTACTGTTACAGATGATGAACTCGGAAAATACGTTGCACATCCAAAACTCACTATCACTCAAGTAGTCAAAAATTCTCCTGCAAGTGAAGGAGGTTTGAAGCCTGGGGATGTGATTGTAGATGCACGAAGTGAGTCGCGTACACTTACAGACTTTTCACAAGAAGGACTTATCTCATTTGTTTCAACAAGTGCAAATGGTGAAGAGCTTGTGTTTACAGTCGAAAGAAAAGGCGAGACAGTCAAAGAAGAAGTACTTCCACGTGAAGGCGTGGTGGAAGGCAAACGCGCTATTGGAGTATCGAGTGATTTGATTGGGACACTCAAGCTTCCGATACACAAAGCATTTACTGAAGGAGCAGTACAGACATGGCACATGACAAAAGGGACAGCGACTTCACTCTTTACGCTTGTGCGTGATGCATTTTTGGGTAAAGCAGATGTGAATACTCTTTCTGGTCCTGTGGGAATAGTTGGAATTGTTGGAGATGCTGCAGATTTCGGATTTGTCTATCTCATGTCATTTACTGCACTGATTTCTATCAACCTTGCAATTATCAACCTCATTCCATTTCCTGCGCTTGATGGTGGACGACTCCTTTTTCTTCTGATTGAAAAAATAAAAGGTTCACGAATCAGTCCAAAAGTTTCAAATACACTCAACACTGCTGGATTCTTTATCTTGATTACGCTTATGCTTGTCGTAACGTATCACGATATTGTGAAGTTGGTGAAATAAGGAAATAAAAAACAGCGATGACTTATGTCATCACTGAATTGTTGTCACGCTTCAAACCTTTTGAGTTTGTCGGTCAGATCGCGGAGTTTTTGCTTCGCGCTCTTTATTGCGTATTCATATATTTCGAGCACGTTAGCTTTTGAAATTTCGCCATCATTGTACAATTTATCCACTTTGGTAAAAATCATCCTCACTTTTTGTCCATGTGACCGGTAATGTGAACTTAGGTCACGGTTGAACTCTCTCGGTGTCATCACATCTTTTTTCTTCTTTTTTCCACCGAGTTCTTCACGCAATTTGTCAGGATCGATTCCGAACTCAGTTGCAGCTACAATAATTGTGTTTCCATCATCAAGGACAGATCGCTTTGCATCGCGTAATGCATCACGATAAATTGCATGTCGTGCTTCATCATAAAGGCCTTTTGAAGTTGATACGGGAAACATCTTCGCCATGGTGTCGATGATTTCAGTTTTCTTCATATGTTGACCAATCATTTGCTTTATTGTAAGTATCGCGTCAGCTTTGGTCGGTGGCTTTGGAGAATCAGGACTTACGTTTGATAGAAATGCTCGTTTGATCTGTTCGGCTTTGTTCTTCACCGGATAGATATACGCACGAATTTCTGTGTGATCACAGAGTTCGGCTGCAGCAATTCTGTGCCTTCCATCAGTGAGACTTGCATGCTGCGTAATTTCAATAGGATTGACTGATTCAGGTGCGTTTTGGAATCGTTCTACCCAATACCAAACGCGGTCATCATCAAGCTTTTCTCTCACAAAAAGATCTTGCGAGATATCCTCAATTTTTTGCATGATTACAGCAAACGATGTTGCTTCACCAGTCGGAGTGTGTTTTTCCATTGTGTTATTTTTAAGGTTTGTTTCTATTATATATATATATTGATTTGTCAAGTACACCCTTGTATTACCTTACAAAGTAATGTATAGTATATTCATCAAGGCGCGAGCCTTATTTTTATTACTCATTAGACTTTTATAGTACGTACGTATTTTATGGATATTCGAAACATTGCAATTATTGCTCACGTGGACCATGGCAAAACCACCCTTACCGATGCGCTTATGCGCCAATGCGGAATGGTCGCCGAAGGTGTTTCGATGGATTCCAACGACCTCGAAAAAGAGCGTGGTATTACCATCTATGCCAAAAATACCTCTGTAAACTATAAAGATACAAAAATAAACATCGTAGACACTCCAGGTCACGCGGATTTCGGATCAGAAGTTGAGCGTGTTCTTCGTGCTATTGATTCAGTACTTCTCGTGGTGGATGCCCAAGAAGGTCCAATGCCTCAAACTCGTTTCGTACTCAAAAAATCTCTCGAGCTCGGACTCAAGCCAATCGTGGTAATCAACAAGATCGATAAGCCTGCAGCGAATCCAGCACGGGTACATGATGAAGTACTTGAACTTTTCATGGAACTCGGGGCAAATGATGACCAGATTGATTTCAAGACTGTGTATGCTATTGGACGAGAAGGTATTGCAAAACGAAACCTTACTGATGAATCAACAAATCTATTTCCACTTCTTGATGTAGTGCTCGAAGAAGTGCATGTTGCATCAGGAAAAGAAGATGAACCTGCTATCGCGCAAGTGTTTAATCTCGCATACGACAACTTCCTCGGACGACTTGCAGTCGTGCGTGTATACGGTGGTGTCATCGAAACTGGAAAAGAAATTTTTGTTAAACATGGAGTGGAGAGTCGAAAGGCGCGCATCACTAAGCTTTTTACATTTGAAGGTCTCACTCGAAAAGAAGCTCAATCAATTTCATCGGGAGATATTGCAGTGATTGCTGGAATTCCTGATGTCTTTATCGGAGAAACAATCACAAAAGATGATGCAGCTTTGGCGCTCACCTCTATTTCAATTGATGAACCAACAATCTCACTTAACTTTCTTGTGAATGACTCACCATTTGCTGGACGTGAAGGAAAATTTGTAACAGGACGACAGATTCGTGAACGTCTTGAAAAAGAACTCGAGGTCAACGTGGGACTACGTGTTGATTTTGATCCTGAACGACTTGCAGATGATACTGGTCCATCATATTACAAAGTCTATGGACGCGGAGAACTCCATATCTCTGTGCTTCTTGAAAATATGCGACGCGAAGGATATGAAATTCAAGTATCTCAACCTCAAGTTATTATCAAAGAAGAAGATGGTATCAAGAAAGAGCCATACGAAGAACTTATTATTGATGTGCCTACAGAAGTATCTGGTGCAGTAATTGAAAAAATCACAAAGCGTCGTGGACTCATGCAAAATATGGTAGAGCACAACGGTATGACTCGAATTGTATTTGAAATTCCAACTCGAGGACTTCTTGGGTATCGAAGTCAGTTTGTGATTGATACAAAAGGTGAGGGAATTATGTCATCACGTGTGATTGGGTTCAAAGAGTACGCAGGTGAAATCAAAAAGCGAGAAGTTGGTTCTATGATCTCAATGATTAGTGGTATGGCAGTAACATTTGCACTCGGAAATCTTCAAGAGCGAGGAGTGCTTTATATTGGGCACGGCGCGCAAGTATATGAAGGTATGGTTATTGGAAATACTTCAAAGGGAGATGAAATGATGGTAAACCCAATCAAAGGTAAACAGCTCACAAACATGCGCGCATCGGGAACAGATGAGGCGATTTTCCTCAAACCACCTTTTGAATTGTCTATTGAGCGCGGACTCGAAACAATGGCAGAAGATGAATACCTAGAAGTGACTCCAACATCAGTGCGTCTTAGAAAGAAATATTTGACCGAACTCGACAGATCACGCGCTCTCAGAAAAACAAACTAAATCCGATGTGTAAAGGGGGTATTTGACTTTTTATATATTAGTGATAAAATGGATTTGCATCGTAGAGATTATTATAAAAATCATTATAAAATAAGCATTATTTAGAATTTTGTTATGGCTAAAACTATTTCATTTAAACCAAAACAGGTGAGCAAAAAACTTCTTTCTGAACTCCAAGACCGTGCACTCGATGTCATTTCAAACCGATTTGGGTTGAATGAAGACGCAGATCGCAAGACACTTGAAGCGATTGGAGAAAAATACGGTATTACTCGAGAACGAGTACGTCAAATTGAAAACGCCGCACTTTCAACTATTCGCAAAAGTGACGCATTCAAGTCTGAAAAACAAGTGTTTGATGAGCTTCACGCAATAGTCAAAGAACTCGGATCACTTGTCTCAGAAGACGAACTTCTCAAGAGTCTTTCAAAAGATGCGCTTACTCAAAACCATGTGCATTTCTATTTGGTACTCGGTGATGAGTTCAACAAGCACAAGGAAGACGAACACTTCTCTTCACGTTGGACAATTGATAATGGAGTTGCTGATGCTGTTCATAATGCTCTCAAAAATCTCTACACTTCTCTCTCTGATGACGAACTCCTTTCAGAAAATGAAATCGTCGCAAAGTTTCTCGAACACCTAAAAGATTTGTCTGAAGAATATCGAAATGAAGAAATTGCTCGACGATGGCTCGGACTTTCAAAAACAATCGGAAAAAATCCGCTTGGTGAATGGGGAAAGACAGAATCATCAAATGTTAAAACTCGAGGTATCAAGGATTACGCATTTTTGATCATGCGAAAACATGGATCACCTATGCACTTCCGAGATGTTGCAAAAGCAATATGTGATACATTCGGTAAAAAGACACACATCGCAACATGTCACAATGAACTCATCAAAGATCCACGATTTGTACTTGTAGGACGAGGTCAATACGCTCTCTCTGAGTGGGGATACAAAAAGGGTGTTGTACGTGATGTAATCAAAGAAATTCTCAAGAAAGACGGACCAATGACCAAAGAAGAGGTTGTTGAAAAAGTAATGAAAGAACGATTTTTGAAGAAAAACACAATTCTCGTAAATCTTCAAAACCCAAAATATTTCAAGAAAAACAAAAACGGACTTTACACAATTGCGTAATATCCAAATAAAAACTGACACACATGTGTGTCAGTTTTTATTTTGCGTAAAAGTATTTTCATTTTATACTTATACTTGTATGAACAAAAATTATTCTCGTGGTTCAGTAGGTGGAATTATTTTAATCGTTGTAGGAATAATCCTATGTTGTTTACTGTTGGGCGTTCTTGTGAAGACATACAAGAATTCATCGTTTTCAAGTACGTTTGTCCCTACTCAGGCAGTAGCTCCAAAATCTTCATCTACTACCACAGCTCAAACTGTGCCAAGCAAAGAATTTGTTTCTCCAACAAGTGATTGTCAGATGGTGGTGACTGAGCCAGATGATGATGACAATGTTTCAATACCTGTGTACTTTAGTGGATATCTAAGAGGATGTGGATCGGTCACAGCACAGATGTTAATCGGAAGTCTCACTCTCTACAGATATGGAACAGCTGAATCCCTCGCACCAGCGCTTTCACTCAAGGCATCAAGGTCTGTAACCAATGGAGATGTTCCTTTTTCAGGATATCTTGATATTCCCGAATCATCTTCTCGCATAGAAAAGGGAATTCTTAAATTTAAACATTTCCTGCCATCAGGTGGAACAGATACGATTAATCGTATTATTTATTTCTAAACTTCGTTAATTGCGATATACTTAAAGTACTTTCATGTTTGAACAAACCATTATTGAAGGAATTGCATTAGGTATCACATTCATCGGTAAGACCGCTTTTTTGTGGGTGCCTCCAATTTTGGCATACATCGCGTGGCATTCATGGATGCACTACATAAATCGCCTACACCTTTCGGAAATAAAGTGGACACTGATGGAAATAAAAATTCCAAAAGATATTACAAAATCTCCTCTTGCGATGGAGCTTGTCATAATCAATGCACTCTATCAATCAGGTGGATATGGTAACTGGTATCAAAAATATTGGATAGGAAATCTACCTGCGTGGTTTTCACTTGAAATGATTTCCGATGAAGGAAGTATACGATTTTTTATTCGCACACAATCAAAATTTCGCTCTATTATTGAAGCGCAAATCTATGCTCAATATCCTCAAGCGGAGGTTAAAGATGCAGAAGATTACACACTCAAAGTTCCCCCACATAACAAAAATGGTGAATGGAGTATGTTTGGAACCGAATTCAAACTTACAGGAGATGACGCAGTTCCCATAAAGACGTATGTTGATTATGGACTCGACAAGCCTGCACCTCCGCAAATACCGGGTTCTGACGGTTCGAATAGCCAGATTGACCCTATTTCATCTACTGTTGAATTTTTGGGATCTCTTCGAGAAGGTGAGCAAATTTGGATTCAGATACTTATACGTCCATCAAACTGGGCGAGATACCCAAAAGCAGGTGAATGGTTCAAAAAGGAAAAATGGCAAGATACTGGAAAAAATAAGATCAAAGAAATTCAGGATAAAGCAAAGAAAGATGGTGTCCCTCTTACGAAAGCAGAACAAGACCTTATCAATGTTATCCAGAGAAGTATCACAAAATACGGATTTGATTCAGGAATTCGAGCACTTTATATATCAAAGAAAGAAAGTTTTGATGCATCGCGCATTGCTGGGCTTACTGGAATATTTAGACAATATAGCTCTCCAGATTTAAATGGTTTTGCACCAACAAATGTCACTGCGTTTGATTATCCTTGGCAGGATTTTAGTGGTAATCGTGCTATAGAATTGAAGCATGCGATGCTTGAGTCGTATAGACATAGAGGATTTTTCTACACGCCTTACAATGAAGGAAAAAAAATATTTGTATTAAATACAGAAGAACTTGCCACACTCTTTCATTTTCCTGGAAGAGTATCAGAGACTCCTACATTCCAGCGTATTGAGGCAAAAAAATCAGAACCACCAGCAAATCTTCCAATATAATTTTTTATGGACAACGATCAGAACTATACCAATCTCAACACATACACATCTCGCCCTGCATCACATATGGGGCGTTTTGTGTTGACATTGCTTGGTATATTTCTAGGTGTCGTTGTTGCAGGTTTTTTGATTGTGTATTTTTTCTTCATCTCACCACCATTACAAGGACAATTTCCTACAACTTTGTCTGTAAGTCAAGGTGACACGCTTCATTCTATTTCTGTTAATGCTGAAAAAAATAATATTATTCGATCAAAAACTGCACTTCAAACAATGATGTACATATTGGGTGGAGATACAAAAATTCAGGCAGGTACATATGTATTTGAATCGCCTCAAACTGTAATTGATGTGGCGCTCAAGATTGCACGAGGCGAAAGGAATGTTACGTCACTCAAGATAACAATTCCCGAAGGATATACGCGAAATGAAATAGCAACCTTATTTGAATCAAAACTCAAAAAATTTGATTCAAAAGTATTTTTAGAAAAGACAAAGGACAAAGAAGGATATCTTTTTCCTGAGACATATTTCTTCTTTGAAGACGCAACCACAGAAGATGTGCTTACTCAGCTACTTGCTCAGTTTGATAAAGAAACCCGGACACTTAACTTGAATGGGAAGTCTCTCGAAGATGTAATTATTATGGCATCCATAATTGAAAAGGAAGCATTTGGAGATGAGGATAGAAAAATAATTTCTGGAATACTTTGGAAGCGACTGTCTATACGTATGCCACTCCAAGTTGATGCAACTTTTAAATATATCCTCGGAAAAGAATCTAGTGAGTTGACTATTGATGATCTTAAGACGGACTCACCATATAATACGTATACCAATAGAGGTTTACCTCCAGGACCTATTTGTAATCCAGGAATTGAATCTATTCGCGCAGCGCTAGAGCCTGAATCAACAGAATATATTTATTATCTCCATGACAAAGATGGTAAAGCATACTATGCGAAAACATTTGACGCACACAAGAAAAATAAATCACTTTATTTAAACTAACATGTCACAAATTATCACAAAAAATCTTGCATTTATTGATACAGAAACAACAGGACTCAATCCAGATATTCATGAAATAATCGAACTCGGATGTGTGATTGTGTCACAGGAAGGTGTCGGAAGTGGAAAACCAGTTTTTAAAATAATTGATGAAATCGACATCAAAATAAAACCCGAACACATAGATCGCGCTGATCCCGTAGCACTTCGAGTAAACGGCTATGATGAAGCGGATTGGATTTTTGCGTATTCTCTCAGAGAAGCAATGACTGTGCTTTCAGAAAAAGCAGGAGATGCAATTATGGTAGGGCACAATGTGAGTTTTGATGCAGGTTTTATTGAAAAGGCATTTCGTACTACAGGAGTAGAAAACAAACTTCATTATCACAAGCTCGATACAATCTCAATTGCGTTTGCGAAACTTCACTTAAATGTTGATGTCGATAAGTTCTCACTTAATTTTCTTTGTTCCCATTTTGGAATCGAAAATAAGCGAGCACATTCAGCCCTGTCTGATGCCCGAGCCACATTTGAGCTCTATGAAAAACTCATGAAGCTGTAATCGACAACAGTAATAAAATTTGACGTTTGGATTATTTATGATATAGTTGAGAAAACTATGTCATGGAAAAAACTCAGCTATCACTTACAGGTTTTGATGGTCAGGTGATTACTGATTATTTTCAAAACTTGGTTCTATCAAAAACTATTAATAAACTTGATTCAATTAAAGCAAAAAAAGACAAAGACAGTGAAATATTTGAGTGGGGACTGGTAATAAAAAAGAGATGGAATTATTTATGTAAAGTAGTAATTCTTCCGATTACTACAGAATATGTGACACCTGAAATTATTAGTTCAAGCAGACGTTGTAGTATTACTCTTCACGGTTCGGAAAGTTTAACTGTTTTACTGTCTAATTTTCGCAGTTTAATGAATGCAGTAATTAACGGAGCACAAGCAGAGAATTATGTAATGGATATTGTTAATAATCACTTACTATTAAACGGTAAAGCGACACTACATTGCCTGCCTGCGTCAACTAAAGATGATGTTAATGGAATTGATTGTTATTTATATTTTAAAATGACACCTTCGAGTAAAGTAGTGAAAATCCCACTACAAATTAAGTATGCAAGGGATTATTCTGATTGTGTAAGGAAACATATGGAAAAGTTTCCTACAATCCCAGTTGTCTTTGCAAGGAATTCCATTGATAACATAAAGAAGCAAATTTTAGATGTAGTAAATACTCACTTGAATTCATGTGAGTAAAACCCGAACAGTTATTTGTGTCGGGTTTTATTTTTTTTGAAAAAAAGTGTAGTGTATACATACAGTTATTTAATGAAAAAGCATATACAATCAAAAAAGAAAAAAGTATTCGTGGGACTTTCTGGTGGAGTTGATTCTGCGGTATCTGCCGCACTACTTCAACGTGCTGGATTTGACGTTGTGGGTGTCTTTATTAAGACGTGGCAACCTGATTTTATAGAATGTACTTGGAAAGAAGAAAGAAAAGATGCAATGCGTATTGCTGCTCATTTAAATATTCCATTTATTACTCTTGATTTGGAAAACGCCTACAAGGAAGGTGTTGCAGAATATATGATTTCCGAATACGAGAGTGGAAGAACTCCAAACCCAGATGTTATGTGCAATAAAGAAGTAAAGTTCGGTGCATTTTTAAAAGAAGCATTACGCATGGGCGCAGATGCTGTTGCAACAGGACACTATGCTCAAAACATATTGCGAAATGGGCGATTTGAGCTTCATTCATCACCTGATACATCAAAGGATCAATCGTATTTTTTGTGGACACTAAAAGAGGAACAACTCATGCATATTATTTTCCCGGTTGGGGGAATGAAGAAGCAAGAAGTAAGAAAGTATGCTGATTTTTTCTCACTTCCTGTTGCATCTAAGAAAGATAGTCAAGGTGTGTGCTTCCTTGGCCCGCTTGATATGAAAGAATTTCTCGGACACTATATCAAAAAGAAAAAAGGTAAAGTGCTTTCAGTTGAAGGAAAAATTATTGGTGAGCATGATGGTGCACTTTTTTATACGCTAGGTGAGCGGCACGGATTTTCTATTACACACAAAAGCGCACACGATACTCCGTATTATGTTGTGGCAAAGGATATAAAGAAAAACACTCTCACCGTATCATCAGAACCGTTACCGATTGGTCCAAAAAGTAATACACTTACACTTGAACAATTTCATGTGGTTACCTCTGGAAGCATAAAAGATAAAGATATGTTTGATGCAGTGATTCGTTATCATGGAATACGGTATCCTGTTGAGCTTTTGCGACTACATGATGGTGGTGCACAACTTAGATTCAAGGATCAGCGGCCACTCGTGTCACCTGGTCAATCGGTTGTACTTTATGACAAGACTCGAGTTATAGGTGGAGGAATTGTTGCAGGATAACTTGTAATAGAAAATTTCCACTTCTTTTGTTGTGGGTATTTGAGTATACTAAATATATGGAATTATTTTTTGCGTCACATTATGAAATTTTTGTACGTCTCTCTATCGCAATGTTGTGCGGAATGATTATTGGTGCAGAGAGAATCCTTGCACACAAAACAGCAGGAATGCGTACCTATGCACTTGTGTCTATGGGTTCAGCTTTACTCGTGATTATTTCTCAAATGGCAGGACAATTGTTTGTTAAAGATGGGAGTTTTGACCCAATCCGTATGGCATCACAAGTAGTTGTCGGGGTCGGCTTTCTTGGTGCAGGATTGATTGTACTTCGAGACAAAGAAGTCACAGGACTTACTACAGCAAGTGGGTTGTGGGTATGTGCTGCAATTGGTATGTCTGCTGGATTTGGTTTTTATGGAATTGCTTTTATCTCTACATTACTGACACTATTTATTTTTGTTGTACTGTGGTTTATTGAGCAAAGATTTAAAAAAATTATTCCCACGATTGAAAAGAAAATTGGTGACACAGAAGAACTGGATTCATAATAAAAATAAAATCAACTTCGGATATCCGAAGTTGATTTTATTTTTATTTTTAGTATGATAATTATCTTGCTCATTCAAAAAAAATATCAAACCATGGCTACACGAAAAAAACGAACAAAACGAAAGAAAAGCAGTACAAAAAATAGTGCTACTTCAAAAGAATACTCGGTTTTCGCCGGCAAAGGTAATCTGAAGTATGCTTCAACACGACCAGTTAACCCGCAATTCGGACAACGCAAATACCAATAGCATTATGGGAAAAAAGAGAACCGATCAGCCTCAGTCGTCATGTTCACCAGGAAGCAACAGACACAGGACACCTCGTGGAAAGACTCCACCGAAAAAGGAGAAAACACCAGATGGTGAACCAAATCCTCATTCTAATGTAAAGAACAGGGGAAGGCTTAATCCCCACGAAACCTGAAAAGCTCAAATCTTACAAAAACCCCTCCGAAGAGGGGTTTTATTTTTTTGTGGAAAAAAGTCCAATATTTTGTATAATTAAACAATGACATCACAAGAGATACGAGAGCGATTTATAGCATTTTTTAAGAAGCAAGGACACGCAGTGTTGCCTTCTGCTTCTCTTGTGCCTGAAAATGATCCTTCAGTGCTTTTTAATACTGCTGGTATGCAACCTCTCGTACCTTATTTACTAGGGCAAAAACATCCACTAGGAGCACGTTTGGCAAATATTCAAAAATGTGTGCGTACTGGTGATCTTGATGATATCGGAGACAATAGACACTTTTCATTTTTTGAAATGATGGGCAATTGGTCTCTTGGAGACTATTTTAAAGAAGATGCGATCAAATGGAGTTATGAATTTTTGACTTCACACGAGGAAGGTCTCGGACTTGAAGTGAATCGTCTCTATGTCACCATATTTGA